>JAGLEA010000120.1 GCA_023145315.1 Psychrilyobacter sp. | reverse complement strand
ATAGTTATAATCAAAAACTTTTTAACTATTTTAAAGAAAATATTAAATTTGATATTATTTTTTTAGGAGTGGGAGATGATGGACATACTGCTTCTTTATTCGAGGACAGTGATATATTCTTAGGAGGTAATCTAGCGATAACTTCTAGTATTAGACACCAACATAGTAGATTGTCTTTAACTATGGAAGTTCTCAATAACTCCAATAGAAAAATATTTATGTTTGGACCAAAAAAAATACCTTTATTAGATGAAATTATAAAAAAGAGACTACCTGCATCTAGAGTAGAAAACCCTGAAATTATCTCTTTCAAAAAATAAAAAATTAGGAGTATAATCTACTCCTAATTTTTATTTTTAAACTTATAAGTTAAGAATATATTTGATCCTATATAAACTTCCTTTTATCTATCAAATAATTTTACAAATAAATCCAAATTTCCATAGAAGTGAATATGTGGGTAACCAGCTATAATTTTATCCTTTATATATCCACACTTCCATTCTCTATTATTATCTTTTTTAAGATCAAAATATATTTGACTCTCACAAATCTCATAAATATCAGAATAATGAAATTCATGACACCTACCCTTACTACCATCTAAAGTTTGATAGTTTACATATCCAAACCTTTTAATGTTTAGTCGTGGTTTCATCTCTACCTTTATATCAAACAATCCACACATAGGATCAAAACTACCATCTAATTGCTTAATTCCTTTTGTGAGATACATAAACCCACCACATTCTCCATAGATAGGCGTTTTTTTAGAAGCTTCTTTAATATCTTCTACCATTGATTTATTTTCATATAACTGTTTACTAAAAATTTCAGGGTACCCTCCCCCTAAGTATATATAGTCTAAATTGGGTGGTAGCTTTGAGTCACTAATTGGTGAAAATTCTATTAATTCCATTCCTGTATATTTCATAAGTTTCAAATTTTCAGTATAGTAAAATGAAAATGCAAGATCTTTTGCAACCCCTACTCTTTTCCCTTTAAATTTACCTATTAAATGTTCAGCAGGATTAGGAGTTCTAGGAACACATTTACCATTTTCAGCAATATCTAATATTTTATCTAAATCAATATATTTTCTAGCCATATCCTTTAGAAGTTCTAGTTTTTGATTCAAATCTTCTACTTCACTAGCCTGTTGTAGACCTAAGTGTCGTTCTCCTATACTTACCCTATCATCATGTGGGAAATAACCTACACATGGAATATCAGTATATTTTTCAATTCCTTCTTTGAGTAAATTATATAATTTTTCACTACTAATATTATTAATTATTACACCGCCGATATTTACACGAGGATCTAGTTTTTGAAAACCTAGGATAGTGGCTGCTAATGATGTAGAAGTTCCTTTTCCATTTACTACTAATATTACAGGAATGTCTAAAATACGCGATAGATGAGCACTACTATAGTTATCTAAATTATGATTGAGTCCATCGTATAATCCCATAGCTCCTTCTACAATGCTAATATCTCCACCGAGACTATTCTTATTAAAAATATATTTTACCGACTCCTCGCCAGTCATATATATATCCAAATTATTAGAAGGATTTTTAGTTATATATTCATGAAATTTAGGATCGATATAGTCAGGTCCACTCTTAAATGGTTTTACATTTTTAAGTGCTCCCATTATTGCAGTACTTATAGTTGTTTTTCCAGCACCACTTGATGTGCCAGCAATTAATATTCTCTTCATTATTCACCTCTTTAGATATATTATATCATAAAAAAAGCCAAGAATTTCTTGGCTTTTAAGATAATTATTTTTTATTATAATAGTTATATAAAGTTCTTACTATTTGTCCTGTTCCACCGTTTGTATAGTAACCATAAGGTGCTGATGCATCAGAAGTTCCTGCAATATCAAGATGCATCCAAGGAGTTTCCCCTACGAATTCCTCAATAAACATTCCAGCTGTGATACTTCCTGCAAATCTACCACCTGTATTTTTTAAGTCAGCAATTTTAGATTTATAAAGTTCCTTATATTCAGGGAAATTAGGTAATCTCCATACTCTCTCTCCAGCAACATGTGAAGCTTCTTCTAATGATTTATACATCTCATCGTTGTTAGCTAATACTCCAGTTGTAGAAGTTCCTAATGCCACTAATACTGCTCCTGTTAAAGTAGCTACATCGATTACTTCCTTTACATTTTCATGATTGATTATATAGTGTACTGCATCGATAAGAGTTAATCTTCCCTCTGCATCTGTGTTATCTACTTCGATAGTTTTTCCACCCATAGATCCAATAACATCTCCAGGTCTATATGCGTTTCCACCAATTGAGTTCTCACAAGCAGCGATTACTGTTACGATGTTTTTCTTTACTTTCATTCTTGAGATTGCAGCCATTGCACCTATTACAGTTGCAGCTCCTCCCATATCAGTTTTCATATTTGCCATTCCAGCACTTGGCTTTAATGATAATCCACCTGTATCGTAAGTTAATCCTTTTCCTACTAATCCATGAATTTCTGTAGAAGATGGATCTCCCATATGTCTCATAATGATAAATCTAGGTCTTTTTTCTGCAGCTCTTGCTACTGATAAAAATGCTTCCATTTTTAATTCTTCTATTTTTTCTTCACCAAATATTTCTACTTCAAATCCACATTTTTCTCCTAATAAAGTAACTTCATGAGCTAAACTCTCAGGGAAAATTACATTTGCAGGTTCATTTACTAGATCTCTAGTTAACATTACTGATTCTGCTAATGCAGTTCCTTCACATATTGCATCTGTATCTTCCTCTACATAGATGTCAAAACTAACTTCTTTAGGATCTTTTTTATCTGTCTTGTATTTATTGAAATCATACTTAGAGTAGTGAGCAGCTTCTACAACTTGAGATACTTCTACACCATGAGTTCCTACTAAGATCTCACCGTCGATACCTTTTAACGCTTTATAGAATGCTTCGATAACTTCATATGGTCTTAACTCTTCTTTATTTCCTAATCCAAGATAAGTAATATTAACTAATCTACCTTTATGCATTAAGTCACATGAGATAGAAGTTCCTTTTTTACCAGTAAATTCTTTCTTTTCAATTAATTTTTCTAAAACTAATTTTTCTTCACCAGTTAGTCCCTCATAAACTTTAACTTCACCTTCAAATTTAGGCATTACATACGCATCATATACTTTACTGAAATCTTTAACTAATTTAATATTCATTTGTTCCCCCTTGTATTTTATATTTCTATTATCAGTATAGTATAAAAATTTTCTTTTTGCAAGGCTTTTGTAATGATTACAAATTTAATTTTATTATTTCTATGCCAATCTATTAATCCATTTTTTACTTACAAACCTTTTCATCCCAATAGCTATACGAACTATCTCCTCACTTAGAGTCGCAAAATATACTAGATAGATAGGAAGTTTAAGGTAAAATGCAGCAAATATAGCTAATGGGATTCCTACCACCCAAAGGGCTATCAAGTTTATTCCCATGGCAAATTTTGTATCTCCTCCACCTCTTAGGACTCCTACCATCTTTGTCATACTTAGAGCTTTAAATGGAAAAGTAATACAGAAAGCTATAAGTGTATATCTACTTAATTTCAATACCTCATCACTTACATTATACATTCCTACTAATTTAGAAGACAGGAGTGCTATAGGTATAGCTAAAAGAAAAGCTAGACCAAATGAAACCTTATAGAATTTTTTACCATCTGAATATGCTTC
>JAGLEA010000012.1 GCA_023145315.1 Psychrilyobacter sp. | reverse complement strand
CATAAGCTTCCCCTTATAACTTTCTCTATTCTTATTTCTTATTTCTTATTTCTTTTCCATTTTTATATCTTACCTTCCCCTCTAATTCACCACTATGATAGTAATATACCCACTCGCCATCTTCTTTTCCGTTTATATAGTTTCCTTTTTTTTTAAGTTGTCCATTATAATAATAGTGACTCCATTCTCCATCTTTCATCCCATTTTTTGAGTACCCTTCACTTGATTTAATGTTTTTTTCATAGTAAAAAGCTCCTAATCCTGTATAAGGTTTATCACCATTTATAGTGTATATTATTAATTTTCTAAATTCTAATTTCTCTAAATTATCATCTTTGCCACATCCAAACATTCCAATTATTATCAATAAAGTTACTATTATTTTTTTCACTTTCATCTACTCCTTATATAATTACTCATTGCCATAGTTATTATAGCACAATTTTATTTTAAAAATTAACAACTCCAGTAATTTTATGATATAATTATAGCTAGATTAAATAACTATACAAATCAATTAATTTAAATATACATTTGGAGGTATTATGAAAAAAATTATATCAGGAATTCAACCTAGTGGAATTTTACATATCGGAAACTACTTTGGAGCAATAAAACAATTTATAGAGTTTCAAGATGACAATGACTGTTTATTCTTTGTAGCAGATTATCATGCGCTAACATCAGCTACAGATGGTGCTACACTAAGAAAAAATACTAGAGATGTTGTCCTAGATTATTTAGCGTTAGGAGTTGACCCTACAAAAGCAAGTATCTTTATTCAATCACATGTCCCAGAACATACAGAACTTATGTGGATCTTATCTAATTTGACTCCTATGGCTCTTTTAGAAAGAGGGCATTCTTTTAAAGATAAGAGTGCTAGAGGAATATCTTCTAATACTGGATTATTCACTTACCCTGTACTAATGGCAGCAGATATCCTAATGTATGATGTAGATCTTGTCCCTGTTGGAAAGGATCAAAAACAACATCTTGAGATGACTCGTGATATAGCTATTAAATTTAATGAAAAATACGGTGAGTCATTCAAACTTCCTGAACCTATGATTGTAGAAAGTACAGCAGTAGTTCCAGGAGTTGACGGTGCTAAGATGTCAAAATCTTATGGAAATACTATAGATATGTTTGCTTCTAAAAAAGTATTAAAAAAGCAAATTATGAGTATTGTTACAGACTCTACACCTTTAGAAGAACCTAAGAATCCAGACAATAACGTAACTACTCTATACAAATTATTTGCTACTCCTACGCAATTAGAAGAGATGAAAGAAAAATTTAGAGCAGGTAACTATGGATATGGACATGCAAAAAAAGAACTTTTAGAAGCTATTTTAGAGTTTTTTGGAGATGCGAGAATAAAAAGAGAGGAATTAGTAGCTAACCCTGAATATGTAGATAAAATATTGGCAGAGGGTGCTGAAAAAGCTAGCACTTTAGCTAAAGCTAAGATATTAGAAGTTAAAAAATCAGTAGGTTTAATATAATTAAAAGAGGAGAAAATAAATTTATTTTCTCCTCTTTTTTCTCTTTTTTTAGTATAATTCGGGAAATAAAATTCTTTCTACTCCCTCTATAATTATATGAAGTATCATCATATGAATCTCTTGGATTCTATCAGAAGTTATCCCAGGAATAATAAATTCGAAATCACACATTCCTTTTAATCTCCCTCCGTCTTTTCCTAATAGAACACATGTAGTCATTCCTAATTTTTTAGCTTCTTCTACAGCCCTAATTATATTAGCAGAGTTTCCTGATGTTGATAATCCTATAAAGAAATCTCCTTCCTTGCCATAAGCTTCTACACCACGAGCAAAAATTTCATCAAACCCAAAATCATTTCCAACACAAGTTATATGAGATGAATCTGATATAGATATTGCCGGTAGAGCTCTTCTATTACTCCTAAATCTTCCTGTAAACTCCTCGGCAAAATGAAGTGCATCACAGTTACTACCGCCATTTCCACAAATTAACACTTTATTTTTTGTTTCAAAAGCTTGAGCTAATCTCATAGCTATTTTTTCTGTTGTTTTTTCAACTTTTTCTTTTTCTATAAAATCTTTTAAAAGTTGTAGTTCTATCTCATATGATTCTATTAAATTCATCCTATCCTCCTATTTGAAAGTTCTTTATGAAATTAATAAATTTTATTATTTCTAACAAACTTCTCTTATCTTTTGTAATTGCTATTTGATATCCATCAGTGACTTCATCTATTTTTTCTATTATTTTAAATTCACCACTCTTTACTTCTTCATAAACTGAATAATAAGGTAGTACAGCGTTTCCTACTTTCTCTTTTACAAAAGACTTTATCACACTAAGACTTCCGTGAATAGGTATTTTTGTTTTAAACTCTACCTGATGTTCACTCTCTAGCGCCGTTATCGCTTCATTATGCTTTAATATTTTATTTCTAACGATTAACGGTGTTTCTACAACATCCTTTATATCACGATAATCCCTTACACTCACTAGGCATAGTGGAAATTTCGCTACATCAATTATTTCTAAATTAGAATCAGTAAGATGGATTTCATCTATAATTGCTATATCTATTTCACCATCTTTTAATTTTTCTATAATTCTTTTTTTAGATGCAATTAAAACATCATATTCAATCTCACTATAGGTTGCCGAAAATTCTTTCATTAATTTTGGTAACAACGGTTCACCGATTACTGCTGTTGCCCCTATATTTATCCTAGCACGATCCACTTCTACAATTCGTGCCATCTCCTTCTCTACTCTTTTTACTTTTTGAAATATTTCTTCACTCATCTTATAAAGTACTTCCCCAGAATAAGTTAGTTTTATTTTTTTAGTCCTTCTATCAAATAATTTTGTCCCCAAAAGCTCCTCAAATTTCTTCACTTGAATAGAAACTGCAGACTGATTAATATATAGATTATTAGCCGCTTTTGTAAAACTGCACTCTTTTGCCACTTCATAAAAAATTCTTAAATAATGTAAATCCAAATTATTCACCCCAATGTATTCGTTGATTTAAGTATACTATACATTTATCCTCTTATTCAATATTTTTTTATGAATTCTATCTTTTCTTAAAAATTATGCTATACTAAATTAGTTAAGAATCTGAATTTTAAAATCATGGAGGAACTATGAAAAAAATAATAATATATTTAAGTTTAATTTTTTCTTTTACAATTTCAACTTTTTCCCAAGAAACTAATCCTAAAATTATTGATTCTATTAAAATAATTGGAAATCAGATAAGCCTAGACATAGAATCTTATGATGGAAATACGGTGAAATTAGTACCACAATCTAAACGCTCTGATTTTAATATTATTTCAAATAATGAGGCAGATAAAACTACTTATACTATTAGTAATAATAGAGGTAACTTTCTTTATTTTTTAAAATTAAAAACTAAGTTTAAATTATTTATTCCAAATGGTAAGGACATAAAATTAGAAGTTGATACTGTAAATAGTGATATTTCAACTCGTGATTTCATAGGTATGCTTACGATAAATAATACAAACGGTGAGATCAAAGTTAATGATCTTGTAGGAGAATTAAACATCTACAACACTAATGGAGTTATTAGTATAACCGACACAGTAGCTAATATTGAGCTTATTAATGAGCGTGGACGCGTATATACGACTAATACTGTTGGAACTCTCAATGTTAAAACAAGTTATAGAAAAATAGTTATTAAAAATGCCGATACTATAGATAGCATTACTACAAGTTATGCAAAAATTTATGTTGATTTTAATCACGCTACACATGATGCTAAAATTGTAACTTCTAACCATAATATTACTTTAGTAATTCCAAAACAGCGTGAATTTGGTTTTTCAATTTTTGGAGATTTAATAAAAATTAAAAATGAGTTCCCTCATACTCTTAAAGCTAATTTATTAGTTTTAGGTACTTCTAATGGAACTATAAAGATAAAAGCAAAAAAGTAGGAAAATTCCTACTTTTTTTATTTAAAATAATATATTACGAAAGATCTACATTTTTACATCCAAATAGGTAAGTTAGTACAAATCCTGAAACATAAGCTATAAGTAAAGCTGATATATAAAGTAATATTGCTACTACTACACCTTTTGTAGAAGTCATAGCAAATGAACCCAGTAAACCTGAAGATCCAAATACTGTATTAAGCCCAAATGTGAATCCCATTTGCGACATAAATCCTATATAAACTCCTCCTATTGCTCCACCAGCCATAGATGTAAAGAAAGGCTTCACTCTAGGTAGAGTAACACCATAGATAAGTGGCTCTCCTATTCCTAAAAAACCAGGTACAATTGCTCCTCTAATATTTTCTCTCAAATTAGAATCTTTAGGAGATTTAACATATAGTGCTAAAGCGGCCCCTACTTGTCCTGCTCCTGCCATTGCTAGTATAGGAAACAGTGAATTCATCCCAGTCGTTTCTACTAACCCTTGATATACAGGTACGAATCCTTGATGTATTCCCATCATTACAGATGGTAAGAATAATCCCGCTAAAATTCCACCTCCAATTGGGTTTCCATTTAGTGTAGCAAATAGATAGTTCATTACACCAAATAATTTAAACGATAGTGGCATGATTACTACATAAACTAGTCCTCCCATACCTAATAAAGTTAAGATAGGAGTTGTTATAATATCGGTAGCTTCCCATGAAAATTTATTTCTTATAAAGTTTTCAAACTTAGCAGCAATAATAGTAGTGAACAGTATTCCTATCATCCCACCACGAGGATCGATAACATTACCAAAGAAATCGGTCATTCCACTATTTCCACCCTCACCGTATCCTAATAAAAATAATCCTGATAGCATTCCACCTATTACTCCGGTTCCTCCAAATGCTTTTGTAGCATTATATCCAATCATAATATACATGAATTTAGTCAATGATTTATTGAATACATTTATATAGTTTACCCAATCTCCTGTAATATTTAGCTCCTTACATAATCCGGCCAATCCAGCTAGCATCCCTGCTGCAATAAATCCTGGAATTAATGGAACAAATATATTTGAAAAGTTTGCCATAAAGCCTTGAAATTTACTTGTTCTTTTTGCTTTTACTGCACCTTTTTGTTTTTTAATAGTATCTTCAAAACTCTCATTTGTAGAACTCACTTCTTCTGTAGTTTCTGACTTATATAGTATATCAAAAGAATTATATGCCTTTTTAACTTTTCCAGGTCCAAATACAAGTTGTAATTCATCACCATTTTCTTTTATACCTAATACCCCTTTAACTTTTTTAAGCCCTTCTAAATCTGCTTTTTCCAAATCTTTTAATGATATTCTTAGACGCGTCATACAGCTTGTATAGTTTGCGATATTTCCCTTTCCACCTACTAATTTTAAAATTTCTTTTACAATTTCTTCATAATTCATTTTTCCCTCCTTAAAATTATTTATTTTTTAATGCTTCTCTTATAAATCCATTTTTTTCTTCTAAAAGTTTTTTAGCTTCATTTGGTCCTAATCCTGCTAAGATCATAAGTATTGCTGTTTTACAATGTCCTTCTACTTGATCGAGTGCCACTGTTGCTTCTTCCTTTGTACAATCAGTAGCTTCTATAACTATTTTCTTTTGTCTTTCTACAAGCTTTTCATTTGTTGCTTCTACATCTACCATTAGGTTGCCATATACCTTTCCTATCTTTATCATAGCACCTGTTGTTAACATATTTAATACTAATTTTTGTGCCGTTCCTGCTTTTAATCTAGATGATCCTGTTACTACTTCAGGCCCTACTACTGGAGATATTGGAATATTGACAGCTTCGGCTAGAATACTATTTGGATTACAACTCACACTTATCGTTATAGCTCCTAAACTCGTTGCATACTCTATTCCACCCATAACATATGGTGTTCTTCCACTAGCTGCTATTCCTACTAATATATCTTTTGAATTAAAGTTAATCTTTTTTAGATCTTCTACACATAGTTCCTTATTATCCTCTGCATTCTCTACAGCTTTTAGTATAGCTACTTTTCCACCTGCGATCAATCCAACTACTAGGCTAGCTGGTGTTCCAAATGTAGGAGGACACTCACTAGCATCTAATATACCTAGCCTTCCTGATGTTCCTGCCCCTATATATATAAGTCTTCCACCATTTAAGAAAGCATTACTGATCTTATCTATTGCTTTGGCAATATTCCCTAATTCTGCTTCTACTGCTAAAGCTACTTTTTTATCTTCGTCATTAATTACCTTTACCATCTCTCTAGTTGTTAATGTATCAATATTCATTGTGTTTTCATTCCTACTCTCTGTCACCATTTTTTTCAAATTTAATTCCATTTTTCCCCCTTTGCATGATGAAATAGATATCGTGTCTATTTCTAATTTTTAATCTATACACACACTATAGAATAAAATATTCCTTTTGTCAAATTTAAAAAGAATAATTTATTCCTTTTATTTTAATAAGTTTAATAGTATAATAAAATATATTAATTTAACTTATACTTATGGAGGATCTTTATGTCTATAACCTTTCTAATAAAAAATACCGTCTCTTCTTTTTCAAAAGCTGAAATTGAAATTGCTAATTATACATTAGATAATCTTGAAAAAATAAAATTTTTAAACTCCTCTGAATTAGCAAAAAATATTGGGGTTAGTCAATCCACTATTATTAAATTTATAAAAAAAATTGGCCTTAATAAATATAGTGATTTCAAAATCCGTGTTACTGAAGAACTTACATTAAATAAAAATAATGAAAATAAAAACTATATTTATAGTGGAATCTCTAATTCTGATGATATGAAAGTTATTTCAAAAAAATTATTACAAAATAATCAAGATGCTATAGCTTCGACTCTAAACAACATCAATATAACTGATTTAGAAACTGCTATTGACCTTATTTCTAACTCAAGAAAAATTATTTTATTAGGAGTAGGAGCATCTTCCTTAGTTTGTAAAGATCTTGCACATAAATTAAATAAAATTGGGAAATTAGTGTTTCATGACCTTGATTCTCATATACAACTATCATATATTTCCACTCTAACATCTCAAGATCTTGTTATTGCTATCTCCCAGACTGGGCTTAGTAACGAAGTTTTAGTAGGAGTAACTGAAGCATCTAGACTTGATGCTAAAATTTTATCTATCACTGGATCATCACAAAATAAGTTGGCAAAATTAGCTGATATTACATTTCTTTCCATAGCAAATGAAGACATATTTCGTTCCTCTGCTATCTCCTCTAGGATGGCTCAGTTGTCTATTATAGACCTCCTATTTTTAGGAGTTATTAAAAATAATTATAAGCAATCAGAAAAAGCTATATTAGATAGTAGAAGTCTTTTAAAAGAACTTAAAGTGTAAATAAAAATGGACTATAGAAAATTATAGTCCATTTTTATTTATTTTTCTTCTAGATAATTCAACCCATAGCCTCTTTCATATAAAATTTTACCATCTATACCACGTATATCTACAGGTAGTTTTCCTGTTGGTGATACTGATTTATACGAATCTGTACCTTTAAATATAACCTTAATTCCAGCCCTTACATTAGCTTCTAATGAATTTCTATGATTATTTGTAACATCATATCCTGTAATACCATATATCGCTATATTCGCTCTCACAGTAGGAGTATAAATAATATCATATGGGTTTTTACCTGATATAGTTACCAGTTTTTTCCCCTCTTTATTTGCATAGTTTATTATATCGTTTATTTTTGTATTTCTCCTTAAATTTCCTGTAACCATCACTACATAATCAACTTTATCTATTCTAGATTTTATTTCACTTGTTAATCCTTGTTTATAATTAATTGATAGCTTCGACACTTCTACATTTGCTTCTATTTTTTTCACTTGATCTTCCATTGTGTTGTTACGAGTTTTTGTTTCTGCTATAAATAATATTTTCTTTTTTCCACTTATATCCATAGGTAATATGTTGTCATTATTTTTTATTAAAGTTATACCTTTCTCAGCGACAACTTTTTCAATAGCTTTATTTTCTTCATTTCCTACTAATTTTTCTCCTTTTAAAATTCTATCTTCTAAACTTTCATTAGACTTTAAGTTTTTTTCTAATTTCAATTTGACTATTCTTCTTGCTGATTCATCTACCCTTCTCGACAGTTCTTCATTTGTTTTCATCTCTTCTAATACTCTAGTATATAGAGATTCTAATTTTTTTTTATCTTTTTCATTCCATACTATTACAGGCATTAACATGATATCTCCACCTGCTAGTATTCCGTTTATTACACTTTCTGATTCACCAAAATTTTCTGAGATAGCTTTCATATTTAGAGCATCAGTTATGATTAGTCCTTTATATCCCATACCTTCCCTCAATATTCCTGTCATTATAGGTTTAGATAGTGTTGCAGGAGTACCGATCATAGTTCCATCTTTTTTTGATTTTACTTTTGTGTCATCTAATGCAGGAATTATAACGTGTGCTGTCATTATAGCGTCTACACCACTATCTATAGCCATCTCAAAAGGAATTTTGTCTATCTTCGTCCACTCTTTTTCACTATAATTTACCGTAGCTAGACCTATATGGCTATCAGAGCTTGTATTCCCGTGCCCTGGAAAATGTTTAATTGTAGAAGTTATTCCTGACGATTGCAGTCCCTCTATAAATACACTACTGAGCTCTCCTACTAACTTAGGAGAATCTCCAAATGATCTTACTCCTATTACAGGATTTTTCTGATTAGAATTTACATCTACTACAGGTGCGAAATCAAAATTTATTCCTAAAGCATATAATTCACTACCTATTGTCTCTCCTACTTTTCTAGTTAACTCAAGACTTCTACCTGCTCCTAATGCCATATTACCCGGCATCTCTGTTCCCATTGAAAGTCTAGTTACATAGCCACCTTCTTGATCTGTTCCTATAAATAATGGTATTTTAGGAGAACTTTTTTGTAAACTGTCAGTTAATTCTATAGTCTGTTTAGTTGTTATTATATTTTCACGAAATAGAATAACTCCTCCTAGATCGTAATTTTTAATAACTTCTTTTACTTGATCATTCATTATAGTAAATGGTTTATTATTCCAATTTCTAAAATCCATCATAATCATTTGTCCCAATTTTTCTCTAGCACTCATATTTTTCACTATTTCATTTGCTTCTTTCTTTGGTGTCATCTCAGCAAAAGTTAAATTTGTCAAAAATATCATAAGTATCCCTATAATTTTTTTCATGATTTTCTCCTTGATATACATATATTAAAAATAGAAGAATTTTTAGAATTCTTCTATTTTTATTTCACCAATACCTATTTCCATATATTTTTCTTTTATTTTTTGTGTATTTCTACCTTGATAAAGACTTGTATTTTGTATTGTAGAATATCCCATTCTATCTTTTACCATATGAGCTCCCTCACTATCTAATATATTTTTTAGCACAGAGTTTCTAATCATATGTGTATATATATTTCTTTTAAAATTAGCTCTTTCGGCATATTTAATCAATCTAGCTCGAAAATTTTGTCTTGAGATACTAGAAAAAACTTTACTATTTTTATTTCTTAATGTCTCCCTTTTTTCCTCTATGAAAAGTTTTAATCTAGAGCTTTGATCTTCACTAAGAGTTATTTTATTTATCTTGGTACCTCTGGTTTGCGTAATAATTTTGTAATCTTCTAGCTCTACATCAGCACATCGAAGTTCTAGAACTTCTGAGATCAAAAGTCCTGTGTCATACAATATATCTAAAATTAAGTGATCACGAAACTCCCTTGGTGAATCATCCATTACACCTCTTAATCTCTCAATTTCAGAAAAAGTCAAAACTTCTAAATCCCTCTTTGTAGGAGTCAAACTTCTGATTTTTTCACTAGGAAGGTTTGTAATACTACCGACCTCATAGAAAAATTTTAGGTAACCACGAATAGATATTATTTTACGATTGATACTATTGTTAGAATATTTTTTTTTCGATTCCTCGATATAGTGAAGAATATCTTCTTCTACAATGTTTTCTAGTTCTTTATAATTTAAAAAAACAAAAAAATCTAATATATCCTTTCTATAAGCTTCACAACTATTGAAACTAAAATTTTTACTTTTCATATGTTTTTCAAAAAAATTAAATCCTTGAATTTTACTATACATATGTCCTCCTAAATTAATTTTTTAACAGTTCTTTTGCATGTTCTATGACACTTTCACTTGCCTGATCTCCAGCTAACATTCTAGCTATTTCTAAAACTCTTTCCTCTTTGTTCAAATTTTTAACATTGGCTCTAGTTTTATTTTTTATATTATGTTTTTCAATAAAAAACTGTTGATTAGCTCTAGCAGCTATCGCTGGAGAATGTGTTATACAGATAATTTGTGAATTCTCACCAATATCATATAATTTGTCAGCTATTTTTTTAACAGTTTCTCCTCCTACTCCTGTATCTATCTCATCAAATATCAATATAGGAATATTATCTACAGCAGAAAATATAACTTTCAAAGCTAACATAATTCTACTCATCTCTCCACCTGATACTATCTTCGCCAAGGGTTTTAGTTCTTGCCCTAGATTAGGAGCTATCAAAAATTCTACACTATCTACACCATTTTTAGAAATTTTATCTTCTTTTTCAAAATTAACTTTAAATTGAGTATCCTTCATATTCAAAGATTTCAATTCAGAAATTAGAGTTTTTTCTATTAATTTTGCTTTCACTTTTCGAATAGAAGTTAGGTTTCCTGCTATTTTTTTATATTTAATTAGAAGTTTCTCCGACTGTTTTTTCAATTTTTTTTCTTCAAAGTTACTCTCGTCTAATAAGTCTAACTCACTTCTAATTTTATCACGATAACCCAAAATCTCAGTAATGTTATCACCATATTTTTTCTTTAAACTATTTATCTTGTCCAATCGATCTACCACTGCATTTAATCGGTACTCATCTACATCTAGACCATCCTTAATGTTTTCAATACTATAAGTTAAATCCTCTATCTCATAGGATATTTTTTCTGCTTTTTCAAAAATATTTTCATAGTCCTTTCCATATTGTGAAAGATATTCTAAATCTTTCTTTAAATTATGAAATAAAGAGTTTATATTAATATCACCCTCACTCACCGAATAATAAGCATTCTTTAATTTTTCTGTTATTTTACCTGCATTAAACAATATCTTATATTCCTCTTCTAATTCCTC
>JAGLEA010000119.1 GCA_023145315.1 Psychrilyobacter sp. | reverse complement strand
AAGTAATTGTTTTAGAACCAGCTTTCTTTACACCACGCATAGTCATACACATATGTTCAGCTTCAATTACAACAATTACTCCTATTGGAGATAATTGAGTTTCAATAGTATCTGCAATTTCTGATGTTAGTCTCTCTTGTAATTGTGGCTTTTTAGAAGCAACATCTACTACTCTAGCTAATTTACTAAGACCTGTAACTTTACCATTCTCAGGGATATATGCTATATGTACTTTACCATAAAACGGTAATAAATGATGTTCACATAGTGAATAAAACTGTATATCTTTTACAATAACCATATCGTTATGATCAACATGAAAGAATACTGATATTTCATCTGAAGGGTCCTTTGATATTCCACCACAGATTTCTTCAAACATCCTAGCTACTCTATCGGGAGTACCGATCAATCCCTCTCTAGTTATATCCTCACCAATGCCTTCAAGGATTAATTTTACACCATCCATTATTTTGTTTTTATCCATCAAAATCCTCCATAAATTAACTTTTTATTATCACAGTATAACATATTTTTATTTGATTAAGTGAATTATAATATAGTTGATAGGTTAAGGTAATATTTATTTGGGTAACGTTGGTTTAGATGTTATAATATATGAAATTATTATATTAAAATTAGGAGTAAACCATGAAAATAAAACCAATAGGGAATAGAGTTTTAATTGAAAAAATACAGCAAGAGGAAAAGACTATAAGTGGTATTATTTTGCCATCTAAAAGCAAAAATAATAGTTCAAACACAGGACTAGTTCTAGCTATAGGAAATCTCGAAGAAGATATTAAAATTGGGAATACCGTTATTTTTAAACCATATTCTGGAATAGAAGTTATAGGTTCAGAGAGTGCTATTTATATTTTAGATGTAGAAGATATTTTTGGTATAATAGAATAATTATAAATTACCTATAAAACAAGAAGTTAGTACCTTGTAATATCTTGTAATAGGTAGAAATATAGTATATAATGTATCACTATGCATTGCTATTTAGGAGGTAAGGGTGAAAGACAAATTAATTCCAAAAAAAATTGTAGAAGAACTAAATAAATATATAATATCGCAAGACGAAGCAAAAAGAAGTGTCGCTATATCTTTACGAAATAGGTATAGAAGAAAACAAATAAAAGATAATAAACTAAAGCGAGAAATAACTCCTAAAAATATTATTTTAATAGGACCAACAGGAGTTGGAAAAACAGAGATAGCAAGAAGATTAGCTACTATTACTGACTCTCCATTTATAAAGGTAGAAGCTACAAAATATACAGAAGTAGGCTATGTAGGAAAAGATGTGGAATCTATGATAAAAGATCTTATTTCGATAACTTATAATAAATTAAAGAGTGAAAAAATAACAGAGTTAGGAGAAAAATATAGAGAAGTAATACTTTTGAAAGTTGCTAAATTAATAAAACCATATGGAACTGTGAATTTAGATGAAAAAGATATTCTTTTAAAAGAAGTAAAAGATGGAAAATATGATGACCAAGAGGTCGAAATAGAAAAAAGTGGTTCATTAGAAGAACCGTTAATAGAAGTATTTGCCACAGGAAGCGAAACAAATGGAGAAGGTGTAAAGGGAATTATAGATAATATAATAAATTCTATACCAAATACTAAGAAAAAACTTGTAAAAATGAGTGTGAAAAATGCTACTGAATACCTTCTACGTGTGGAAATTGAAAAAAATATAGACCTAGAGGAGTTAAAACCTATAGCAGTAGAGAGAGTAGAAGAGGATGGTATCGTATTTATAGATGAAATAGATAAGATTGCTCAAAGAGAGGGGGCTCATAGTGAAATTTCTCGTCAAGGAGTTCAGCGTGATATATTACCAATAATCGAAGGAACTACAGTTATGACAAAATATGGTGCTGTCCGTACTGAACATATACTATTTATAGCTGCGGGAGCTTTTACACTTGCTAGTCCTAGTGATCTTATGCCAGAATTTCAAGGAAGATTCCCAATTAAAGTGAAATTAAATACTCTTACAAAAGAAGATTTTATAAAGATTTTAACTAAGATTGAGTTTAATCTTTTATTGCAATATAAGGAACTTTTAAAAGTTGATAATGTTTTCATTAGTTTTACTAGTAGTGCAATCAATGAGATAGCAGAAATAGCTACTGAATTAAATGAAGATATTGAAAATATAGGTGCAAGAAGGTTGTCAGGAGTAATTGAACAAATTCTTAATGAAATCATGTTTGAAGCACCATATAAAGAAGCTAAAATCATAAAGATTGGAAAAAAGGATGTTGCTAAAGTATTTGAATATTCTGAGGAAGAAGAAAATTTAGATGATTATATTTTGTAAACAAAAGAGAGGAATATATGTATTTAAAATGTGTAGAGATAGACGGATTTAAATCCTTTGCAGAAAAAATAAAATTAGACTTTAATACGGGAATAACATCTATTGTTGGGCCTAATGGAAGTGGGAAATCAAATATTTTAGATGCTATATTATGGGTATTAGGAGAACAATCATATAAAAATATTAGAGCTAAAGACAGTAAAGATGTTATTTTTTCAGGTGGAAAAAATAAAAGGGCTCGAAATACGGCAACGGTTTCACTATATATAGATAACGAGAGTCAGACATTAGATATGGAAGATATACTAGTCAAAGTGACTAGAAAAATTAACTCTAAAGGTGAAAATGAATATTATATAAATGATGATAGGTGTCGTTTAAAAGATATAAATGAGTTATTTCTTGATACTGGTGTGGGGAAAAGTGCTTATTCTGTAATAGGGCAGGGTAAAGTAGAAAAAATAATAAGTGCTTCTAATAAAGAAATAAAAAGTATAGTAGAGGAAGCAGCAGGAATAAAAAAAATAAAATTAAGAAAAGAGGAAGCTCTTAAGAAGTTAACAAAAGTAGAGTTAGAAACAGATAAGATAGATCTTATTGTTAATGAATTAAGGGAAAATAAAAATAAGATAGAAAAACAGTCTGAAAAGGCTATTAAATATAAAAACATAGATACCGAAAAAAATTCTCTGAAAAAATCAATATTATTAGAAGAATATAATATTAATAAAAATATAAAAGTAAAATTAGAGGATGAAAGTTGTAAAGACAAAGAAAAATTATCGCAATTAGAGAATTATTTTTTAATAAAAGAAAAAAGTCTAGAAGATGTAAACCAAGAGAGAGCTCTTTTGAGTACAGTAATTAATGATTTAGCTGGAAAAAATATGAATCTTAAAAAAGATATAGATGGATTGATTAATGATAAAGTACTATATAGTGAAAGGGTGAAAGGATTTAATCGTGAAGCTAGTAGTAAAAAAACAGGCGTGACTAGTTTAGAAGTCAAAATAAAAGATCAAAGAGTAGAACTGAATGGAATAAAGGAAAAAGAAGAAGCAACAGCACAAGAATTAATTAATTTAGAAAGCAAATATTTAGAGTTTGAAAATGAATTGAAAGGTATCGAGGAATCTCAAAGGGATTTAGAGATTGAGATAGGGGTTCAAAAAGAGCATATTATGAACTCTGAAGTAGATAGATTAAAGCTAATCGCCGAAATCGAAAACACAGAAAAGCGGAGTAAGAGTAGTTTAAATCGAATAAATAATCTACTAGAAGAAGGAAGTGAATATCAAAAAAACCTAGATAAATATTCAAAAGAAATTAAAATATTAAAAGATAAAAAAAATAAATTAGAATTAGAGATAAAAACAATAGATAAAACAATAGAAAACTCTGAAAAGCAAATAGAGGAATTAAGTGAAAAAATGAATTTAATTTTTTCTGAAAGAAAAGAGATCTCTTACAACCTTGGAAGACACCGAGCAAGATTAGAAAATTTAAAAAAATTAGAAGCAAATAATGAAGGCTTTTTCAAAGGCGTAAAAAACATTCTAAATGAAAATATCATAGGAGTACACGGGGCATTGATATCCCTTATCGATATCCCTGAAAGAATAGAAACAGCCATAGAGTCAGGCGTAGGTGGCTCACTTCAGGATATAGTAGTCCAAGATAGTAGTGTTGCAAAAAAATGTATATCTTTTTTGAAAAGTACAAATAGTGGTCGTGCTTCATTTTTAGCTTTTGATAATCTGAAATTGAATAAAAACAATAGAAATATTCAGGGAAAAGGAGTATTAGGTTATGCTTATAATCTTATAGATTATGAAGTTAACTTTTCTAAAGCTATTGAATTTGTATTAGGTACTTTACTTATTGTAGAAGATATAGATGTAGCACTTCGAGTTTCAAAGGAAAATATACACAGGGGAAATATAGTTACTTTAAAGGGTGAGTTAATCTCAGGTCGTGGAAAAATTACTGGTGGTCAACATATAAAATCTGCTAGCTCAATTATTTTTGAAAGAAAAAAAGAGATAAAAAAAATAGAACTTTTAGTAATGGAATTAGATAAACAACATTTTAAATTAAATAATGATTATGAAAAAATGAATTCAGAAATGGAATCCCATGAAAAACAACTAGAAAACATTGATGATTTTAAAGAGGAACAAGAGGAACAAGTGCGTGTGCTATCTAGACTTATTAATGAAATAGATATGAATATAAAAAAAGAAATGAAAAAAATAAAAATAGTAGAATTAGAACAACAAGAAGAACAAAATTATATTGATGAGTATACAAAGCAATCTAAAGGTGCTACGACTCAACGATTCAATACAGAGAGTGTTTTGAAAAATTCAAAAAAACTTTTAGTTTCTAATAATAATAAATTGATAACTATAAAAGTAGATAAAGAAACCTTAAATAAGTCGTATTCTAATATTAAAATAAACTATCTCAATAAAAAAGAGAGTATAAAGCTCCTTTCGAAAGAAAGTTCAAGAAATATTGAGTATTTAAATAGTTTGATTAAAGAAAAAGACGTTATAGTAGAAGAAATAGAAAAAATAACTATTGATATAAAAGAAATTAGTGAAAAATTAGAAAAGATTGAACAAAATTATTTTAATGAAAATACAAGGTATGAGAAGGAATACATTGAAATAAAAGAGAAAAGAAAACTCCAAGAAGAATTAGAAATTTTAGAAAAAAAAGAGATACTAGCAGTTAAAAACACTGAAAAAGACATAATTTTACAGGAGAATAGAGTAAAAAATATAATTGAAAAATTTGAAAAAGTAAATGGATATATATTGCATCTAGAAGAAGAGTTAGAAGAGTTATTAAATGTAAAACCTTTAGATGAAAAAATCACTGATCTCAAAAAGTATAAAGAAAAATTACAAACTTTAGAAAACAGACTAAAAGGATTAGGGGTTGTAAACTTATTGGCAATAGAAGAATTTATGGAATTAACAGAAAAATATACATTTATTACATCTCAGAGGGATGATCTAATTAAAAGTAAAAAAGCACTTTTAAATTTAGTTGTAGAAATAGAAAAAACAATTGAAATACAGTTTTATACAGCTTATAAGGAAATCAATATAAACTTTGGATATATGTGTCGGGAAGTCTTGAATAATTCAGTAGGTAGCTTAAAATTAAAAGATGAAGATAATCTCATAGAAAGTGGAATAGATCTAGTAGTTAAATTTAAAAATAAAAAATCACAATCAATAACTCTTCTGTCTGGAGGAGAAAAATCAATGGTTGCCATAGCATTTATAATGGCTTTATTTATGTATAAGCCAAGTCCATTCACATTTTTTGATGAGATAGAAGCTGCATTAGATGAAACCAATATAAAAAAATTAATCAATAAATTAAAAGAATTCACTGATA
>JAGLEA010000118.1 GCA_023145315.1 Psychrilyobacter sp. | reverse complement strand
ACTCTTTTTATTTATTATTTTTTAAATTTACTAAAGAATGATCTCTTATTTTCTCTATTGACCTCTTTAGCTCTATTCTTCTCTCTCTCCACATTTGACCAATTAGGATTAGATTTCATATTCTTCTTAACTTGCTTCATATATTTAGCAGTATTTTTTGCGTTATTAAATTTTGTTTTTATTCCATTTAAAATATCTCTAATTGTCTGGAATATTCCAGCTATTACTTTTCCTGGATAGCTAATAATTTTTTTTAATCTTGTGTATTTATACACCTCTCCACAATGTGGACATCTGTATTTAGCTGAAGTATCCGAGATTTTCATTTTTTTTTTACATTTTGGACATCTAATAACTATTTTTTTTGCCATCTTAGAACGTCCCTTCTATTTCAAAAGCTAGATCAGTAACTACATTTTTAAATCCATTTATCTCTCTTATTCTAATATGGTTACCATATAATTTAATAGCTATATCTCCTAAATGAGTTTTATAATTATCTTTAGTTAATTTAAATTTTGGAAAAAATGGTTTTCTTTTCTCGATTTTCCCCTCTATTTCTACCAAAATATATCCTTTTTTATATCCAACTAAATTAAGTCCTTTAGCTGCATCAATTTTAGCTTGTTTTTCATCTTTTTCCTTTCTAGCTTCTGAATTTAATCTTTTTTTGTCAGTTCTTCTTGCTGCATCTTTTACTTCTGCAAACCTTTTAGTCTTTTTCATTGCTTTTAATATATTGTATTCTGTTCCCTTTGGTTTATCTTTATTTACACCTTTTTTCATATCATCTACCGCCTAATTTTTTTATTTTTTATATTGCATTATATAACATTTAATGAATTAAAGCAATAAAATAAAAGTTTTAGACCTCATATATTAATATAAGTTTGATTTCACCTTTAATATCAAGTAAAATAAAATATATTTATTTTCCAAAGGAGTGTTTTATGAAAAAAATAAGCAAACCAATTTTAACAGGTATTTCATTAATAATAATTTATACATATTTTAATAACCCCACTGCAATAACTTCTAGTATAAGTAAGATTTTTTCCTATTTTTCGGTCTTTTTCTATGGAGGAGTACTAGCTTTTTTATTCAATCCACTTCTAAAATTAATTGAAAGAAATAAAAAAATAAAGAGAAAATATAGCATTTCTATAATTTATATATCACTTATAGTTATCGTTAGTCTCTTCTTTTCACTCTTAGTTCCAAAATTAATGAGAAATATTTCTGATCTTTTGGCTAATTATCCACATTATATTAACTCCTTTGGTGATTTTGTTGATAAGTATCGTCATCTTCTACCTTTTTTAAAAGATGTCAATATTTTAAACGAACTCCTATTAATACAACAAAAAGCATTAATCTTTCTACAGCAAGAATTTACTTTTTTGTTTAGTCAATTCTTAGGAGTCACTGCCAAAATTTTGAGCTTAGTATTTTCTATTATTTTTTCTATTTTTTTCTTGGCAAAAAAAGAGTATTTCCATACTCTTTCTATAGAGATTCTTAATCTTTTATTTTCATCAGAAACTTCTCTTAGAATCTGTAGATTTTTTAAAAGAGTTGAAAGAGTTTTCCTTGGTTATCTATCAGGAAAATCTCTTGATTCAATAATTATTGGTATAATAGCTATAGTTGGATTATTCATTCTAAAAGTTCCATATATTATATTATTAGGAATTTTTATCACTATTTTTAATTTTGTTCCATATGTTGGTCCATTAATTGGAATCTTGTTAGGAGTTAGTATTGCTATTTTCACTATTCCTAATCATGCTATTTTTGTATTAATATTTTTAGTGTTATTACAACAATTTGATGCTTGGATTTTAGAGCCAAAAATTTTAGGAAACAGTCTCAACCTTAATATGTTTTGGACTATTGCAGCAGTCACTTTTGGTGGCAGTGTCTTTGGAGCCATAGGTATCATCATTGCTATCCCTGGTTTTGCTCTTATAAAAGAACTCTACCTTTTAAAATTAGAAACTCATAATTCTAATAATTAATTATTAATACCTAAAAAAACAGGAGAACTCAAATGAGTTTCTCCTATTTTATATTACTTTATTATTTTAACTATTTTTTTCTTTCCAGCTCTAACTATCATTCCATCTTCTATTTTAATCATAGCTTTCACATCTTTTATAGCTATATCGTTAATCTTAAATCCACCTTGTGTGATCAATCTTCTAGCATCTGATGTCCCATTAAAGAAGTTTAACTTTTTTACTAATAAATCTATAGCTCCTACTTCTTCCTCTTCTACTCTTACTTCTGGTAGGTCTACATCAGTATTTCTCTTTGAGAATACATTTTCAAACCAATCACGAGCTTTTATTCCCTCTTCTACACTATGATATATAGTAACTATCTCTGCTCCTAAACTTTTTTTGCAATCCATAGGGTGGATAGAACCATCTATTACCCCAGCTTTTAACCTATCTATCTCTTCCATAGGGACATCTGTAGCTACCTCATAATAGTTCCACATAAGATCATCTGATATAGACATTACTTTACCAAACATATCGTTAGGAGCTTCTGTAATTCCAATATAATTATTTAGTGATTTCGACATTTTCTCTACACCATCTAATCCTTCTAATATAGGCATCATCATACATATTTGAGGTTCTGTACCTGCATTTCTTTGTAAATCTCTACCTCTTAGTAGATTAAAAGTTTGCTCTGTTGCACCCAATTCTACATCTGCGTCTATAGCGACAGAATCATACCCTTGTAATATCGGATACATAAATTCTACCAATGATACAGGTTTCCCCGCTGCTAATCTTTTTGAAAAATCATCTCTTTGAATCATTTGAGCTACTGTAAACTGAGATAATAGTTTTAAGACATCTTCTAATTTTAGTTGTTCTAACCAGTCACCGTTATATACTACTTCTGTTTTTTCCATATCTAAGATTAATTTTAATTGCTCTAAATATGTTGCTATATTTTTATTAACATCTTCAACTGTTAACATTGGTCTAGTCTCAGATTTTCCTGTTGGATCTCCTATTCTAGCTGTAAATGTTCCTATAAGAAATTTTACTCTATGACCAAGATCTTGAAATTGTTTTAATTTTCTTAATGGTACTGCATGCCCTATATGTAGATCCGATCCTGTCGGGTCTATTCCTAACTTTATTATAAGTGGGGTATTTGTTTCTAATGATTTCTTTATTTTTTTCTCTAATTCTTTCTCAGAAATTAATTCTTCTACACCTCTTTTCAATATCGTCATTTGTCTTTGTACTTCTAAATTTATATCCATCAATGATTCTCCTTTTATTTTAATAATAATTTTTATTTTTAGTACTTTATAGCATAGATACTTGTAAATCTCATCCGATCCCAAAAGCTCGTAGTATTTACAGCAATATATATTTTATAATTTTCTATTATAGGTGTTGAAATTATCTTTCCTTTAGCAATATACTTAAATATAACTTTTCCTGTTTTATCTTCTCCATACAAAGTATCCTCTATGACATAAAACTGAATATCATTTTTCAAAAGTTCTTTTGGAATATCTTCATACATCTTAAATCCTTCAGAAAAACTATAACCACTTTTTTTATCTATTGTTTCACCGTTTTTCTTAGATAAAATATAGGTTCTTGGTAGATTTAATAAGTTTTTACTTAGAAACCAATCATTAGCTAAAAACGTAATTGTTTTATTTTCAACTATCATCTTAGAACTTATACCACCAGAAACTCTACTAGACCAGATTATATTTTGCTTTTGATTATAATAATTTACAACATATATATTTACTAGAACACTCAGTACTATCAAACCACTAGAAATTTCACTTTTAAACTTAGTCGATTTTTTAGTCCTCTTACCCCTTCCTTCCTTTACAAACATTAAAGAAATTTTAATTATTAGTAAGAAAATAAGATACGCTACGCTTACTTTAAAAGTTTTTTTATTATCAAAAATAAAAATCATAATAGCAGGCATAAATAAAAATAGATGCGGCATCAATGACGCACTCTTTTTTCTATATATATTATTAAATCTACCCCTTGCTAATATGTAGTCTACCCATGTCAAAATATAGAATACATATATATAATTTTTTTCAAATGATATATACAATCCACTATTAATAAAAAATAAAATCAATACAATAAAACTAGTAAATGTATAATCCATCTCTGTTAAATTATTAGTTCTTATTTTTTTCCAAATCTTTTTCATATTTCACACCCTTTTTCTATTACTGTTCTTCTTCTTTTAAAAGAAGTTATTCTTATTTTTTCCATTTTTTTTAGTTTTTTAATTTAAATATTACTTTTTTTATTTAGAAAACTTTACATTTCTTACAATATAATATATCATATATACATATAAATAAAAAGGAGGAATAATCTTACTCTTAGTAGTCGATTATACTATCATTATGAAATTAACTAATAATAAAAATCTTAAAACTTCTTTCATCAATTGCTTAAAGTGTAAAAAAGTTTTTGAAACTGAACTTGATTCTGTGGGAATTCCTTATAAAAAGATTTGTCCTAGCTGTAAAAAAAATAGAGTTAAAGTTGGACGTGGAGTCGCAAGTTCATTTAAATACTTCTAAAATGTATCTCCTAAAATATTTAGGAGATTTTTTATTTGTGCTATAATAATTTTATTTTTTAAACTTTAGGAGGAAGAAATATATGGAACTTTTATTAATTGGAATTGGTATGTTTATCGCAGGATTTGTCGACTCTATTGCTGGTGGAGGTGGATTAATCAGCACACCAATCCTACTATTAGTTGGATTACCACCCCATCTTGCCTTAGGAACAAATAAATTAGCTGCTTCTGCTGGAACTCTAGTTAGTAGTCATACTTTTTTTAAAAGTAAAAAACTAAATTTTCAACTTCTAAAAATGATGATACCTTTTGCATTTATAGGAGCTGTATTAGGAGTTATTACACTTCAGTTTATTACTCCTAATATCCTTAAAACACTAATTCCTTTTATGATTTTTGGTGTAGCACTATATACTATATTTTCTAGAAAAGTCGGAATGATTGATCATTTTAAAGGCTTTACGCCTAAAAATAAAACTTTAGGTAAGATATTAACTTCTATCCTTGGGTTTTATGATGGTTTCTTTGGTCCTGGTACAGGTACTTTTTTCATGTTTGGACTAGTTAAAATATTTGGTTTTGATTTCACTGTAGCTACTGCAAACACTAAAGTTCTTAATTTGACTACTGGTATTGCAGCTCTACTCACTTTTTTGTGGAATGGACAAGTTAACTTTAAATATGGTTTTCTATCTGCTATTTTTATGATATTAGGAGCAAAATTAGGCAGTAAGATGGCTATTAAAAACGGTGCTAAATTTATAAAGCCTATATTTATTATCATGTCATTGGTTATGGCCGTTAACATGGTCCTATAGATAAAATTTAAGTCTCAAATAAAGTTATTATATATACTCTGAATTTAAATAGAAAAAGGATATCAATTAAGTTATCCTTTTTCTATTTAGAGTAGATTTTATTTATACTAATTTGAGATGGAAGAAAAATTAACAACTAAGCATTTATTGCCTGATTGTATTTTTTTTAAGTTATTTTCAGTGTCAACATATCCATCATATTTATTTAAAGCAATAGTACTATCATTTATTATAATATTATTATTATCAACTAAGCTTATTATAAAAATACTATTTTCTACTCTTGCATTTTCATTTATTTCCATTTTTTTTATCTCAACCAAAAATTCTTCTTCTCTCCAAATTATATTAAAGTCAATTATTTCATCCTCACACTTTGATAGGACTTTGTCAGAACCTTTAAATTCAACGAATGAATCTTTTTTAAGAGTTGTAGATATTCCATTGATATTTAATTCTACACTATTCTTTAAAACTGATAATATTCTTTTATACCCTGTAAAGTCTGAAAATCGAGATTCACCTTTATCTATTGTAGCTGATGAAACTCTTATTCCAAAATTCACTTTATCTTTATAATATTCTTTTGTATTTCCCCCATTCCATTTTTTTTGCTTGAGATTTTCATAATTTAGTACTCTTTGCATAAAACACCTCTATTTAAATATATTTAGAAAAAAAATTACACTCCTAATGAGTGTAATTTTTTGATTTAGTTATCTTATTTTGTTTCTTCGATTAACTTATTCATCTCATCGATTAATACATCTGCATTTAATCCGTGTGATGCAATTCCATCTCCTAAGCTCTCACCTGAGGCTACCATACATCCCACTCAACCTAATCCATATCTTTGAAAAACTTGAACTATTACTGAATGCTTTTGTACAGCTTCTAATATATTCATATCTTTATTTACCATTATATTACCTCCTAATTATTTTTATAAACTTTCCTTTGATTTACAAATTATATATTATAGTAGTATTTTTGTCAAGATTAATTAACACTGTTTAGGAGATCATGAATTCTTACCATTCCCACTAATTTGTTATTATCAATCACAGGTAACACAGATATTTGACTTTTTCTATTTTCCATTAGATCTAAAGCATCTACTGCCATCTTATGAGATTCAATTGAAACAAATGTTGATATCATTATGTCGTGTGCTTTGTATGAGAAAAACTCCTCTTTATTTTGAAGGGCTCTTCTAATGTCCCCCTCTGTAATAAGCCCTACTGAAATTCCCTCTTCCACTACACATACAGCTCCTAATTTCTTTTTTGTCATTATTAAAAGTATTTGATCTATACATGTTTTTTCATCTACTATCGCCAAGTCCTCACCACTATGCATAACATCTCTAACCTTCATTAGTAACCTTCTTCCTAAACTACCACCTGGATGATAGATAGCAAAATTTTCAGGCTTAAAGTTTCGTAATTTTATAAGTACTCCTGCTAGTGCATCTCCCATTACCATAGTTGCTGTTGTTGATGAAGTAGGAGCTATATTCATAGGACAAGCTTCTTTCTCCACTCCTATATCTAATATTTCGTCTGCCTCTACTCCTAATTTAGAGTGTTTATTTCCTGTCATAGCTATTAATTTAGCACCTATTTTTTTTATAGATGGAATTATAGATACGACCTCATCACTGTTTCCTGAGTTCGATATAGCGATTACTACATCTTCGCTTCCTACCATTCCTAGATCACCGTGGAGCCCCTCTGCAGAATTCATAAACACTGTTAAAGTCCCTGTAGAAGCTAGTGTGGCAGCTATTTTTTTACCAACTATTCCTGATTTTCCTATTCCTGTTATTACAACTTTTCCCTTACATTCCATGATTAGTTTTGCTGTTCTTTCCATCTCGCTACTAATTTTATCTCTCACTTTTTTCAATTCTTCTATTTCAATATCAAATACTTCTCTTGCAAACTCTTTAATATCCATATTAAATCCCCCATTTAACTCATTATTCTCTACTAATTACTATAATTATAGCATAAAAAAAGAAAGCCTAAGCTTTCTTTTTTATTTTATAATTGATCAATACAATCTACTGGACAAGCTCCTACACATGCTCCACAATCAATACAATCATCTTCAGAGATTATTCTTTTTCCATCTGATTCCTCAGAGATACATGCTACTGGACAAGCTCCTTCACAAGCTCCGCATGAGATACATTCTTCTTTTCTAATTCTATGTGCCATCTTTTTCCTCCGTTTTCTGATATATTTTATTATACTTTAATTTCACTATATTTTAAAGTTTATTTTTCCTTTAAAACTATTTCCCCTGAAAGTTCTTTTACATTTTTTTTTCTTCCCTCTAAATATTCCTTACTTGCTTCCCTATCTATTTCGAACACTTTTCCATTTCCATTATCTGCTTCGATAGTTATGTAGTAACCATACCTTCCCATTTCTTCGAGCTTTATCACTTCATCTAATTTTTTCTTAGTATCTAATCCATAAGTTACTGGTAATTTTACCAGATCGTATGTATATTCTTCTAATAATGTTGCTTTTACATCTGCCAATAATACATCATAACCCCATATTTTAAAAGTTATTTTTGAGTTCTCACCCAATATTTCATCTGACAAGCCAATTACTTTTAATTGAATCATTTTTTCTTTAAAAATTAGTTTTGGCTCTTCTTTTGGAGTATTGCTACATCCTATAAAAACTAAAACCAATAAAATTAATATTTTATTTCTCATTTTAAAAACTCCTTATTTTATTACTCCTCCACCTACGAGGTATTCACCAAAGTATAAGACCATATGTTGCCCCCTGGCATTTTGTGGATTTTTTTCATTATATTCAAAATATACTTTTTTATCTTCTGTTTTTTCTCTTTTTATTTTTAATGTTCCTGCAAATCCATGGCTAGAAAATCTTGGTCTAGCTATCAATTCTCTTTCTAATAATTTGTCTATCTCTACAACAAATTTAAAATCTATTAATTCTACTTGGGTTATGAATAATTTTTCATAATCTCCTAATATTATCTCGTTTGTAGAAGGTTTAATGTCTAGTATAAAATATGGCCTTGGTTTTTTTAGATTTAAACCCCTTCTTTGACCAATAGTATATAGTTGATACCCATCATGAATCCCCATAAAATTTCCTTCTTCATCTAGAAAATTCCCTTTTTTTACCTTATCACTAATCTCTCTTTGTAGATATTCTTTATATCCTTCAGGAGCAAAACAGATTCCTTGACTATCTTTTTTATTGTGAATTTCCATGCCTATTTCTTTAGCTATTTCTCTAACTTGATTTTTATTATAGCTATATAATGGAAACTTCATTCTTTTTAGAGTTGATTCATCTAGTCTATATAGCATATAAGTTTGATCTTTCCTTATATCTATAGCATTTTTTAGAAGATATTTATCAAAAGTAGAGTTATATTCTAGATTACAATAGTGGCCTGTTGCTATATACTTCGCTCCTATTTTGTTTGCATAATCTACTAAAGTTTTGATTTTGATTTTTTCATCACATACTACACATGGAGATGGAGTTGTTCCACTACTATATCCATCTAAAAAATTTTTAATTACTATTTTTTTAAAATCTATTGATACATCTATAACCACGTGTTCTACACCTAATTTATTTGCTGTTTTTCTTGCTTCTTCTATCTCACTAGGTGAATTTTTATCTACTTCCAAAGTCACTGATATTACCTCATACCCTTCTTTTTTTAGAAGATATGCTGTTACAGAAGAATCTACTCCTCCACTTAATCCTACAACTACTTTTTCCATTTTCACCCCTTTTCTATTTCTTTTTTATATTTTTCTAAATTTTTATCCAAACTTGCTTCAAACTCTTTCATCAATTGTTTTTTCAAGAAATTTTGATCATTAGATAATTCCTTCTTTTTTTCTTCTAATTCTTGATTATTTAAATTAGAACTAAACACGATCCCTAAGGAAAAACTTAATAGTAGAACTCCTAACACACTCTCTAAAGTAACTAGTCCTTGAGCTAATAAAGAAACTGGTATAATTTCTCCGTATCCTACACTTGTTAAGGTGATGAAACTAAAATAAATACTTCTAAAGTAAATTTCAATCCCATTATAATTTCCCAACATCCCACTAATAGCTAAATTATTATTTTTTATAACTATTATATAGATAAAAGCAAATGTAATTCCTATAGTCATATAAGTCAAAAAAACAATACCTATATCTGTATTCTTAGCTTTTCTTCGGCCAGATATTATATCTATAAAAACATATTTCATAATAAACATTTGAGATATTAGAAGTAGAAGAATATTTAATCCTGTAATTATATTTAAAGAGATCAAGTTACTAATATTTATATCTAAGTTTTGACCTATACTGTTTCCAAATGCAAAACTTGTCCAAAAAGGTAAGATAAGCAAATAATAAAATACAAATCCTATAAAATATATTGGTCGCTTTTTTGCTTTTTTAAACTTAAGAATAAAATAAGCAATTGGTATTAAATTCATAAAAATAGCTAATGTATAATAGATTTTTATTTTTAAAATACTCCCTGATCCTGATTTCAATGTACTACCTAATATTATTGATATAACCATCAATATAACTATATTTTTTACTAATTTCTTAACTCTATTCATCAGAAATCCCCTTTATAGCTTTATATGAATATCTCCGACCAT
>JAGLEA010000117.1 GCA_023145315.1 Psychrilyobacter sp. | reverse complement strand
TCATTTGGCCACTTAAATTTATAGTCCTGTTTCTCGATATTATTTAATCCCTCTAACATAGCTCTTCCAGCAATAAGTGGTAGTAAACTATAGTCTTTTTCACTTAGAAGCTTATCTTCTTTTAGTGCAAAGCTGAATAAAGCTGCCCCTTTTGGAGATTCCCAAACATTCCCTCTTCTACCTTTTCCAGCAGTCTGAATCTCTGTTATTATAGTATCCCATTGCTCTATATCCTTTTTAGTTTTTAATACTTCGTTAGTCGAATTAACCTCTTCAAACTTAAATTTTCTCATTTTAACACTCCTTATTTTCTCTTTAATGGAAACATAAATACATCTCTTTTTTCATTATTATCATCTAGTTGTTCCTCTATAATTGGGTTAGAGATTAACTCAACTTCCCCTTTATAGATATATTTTTTATCTTCATATAATTCAAATAAATGTAGAGTAAATCCTTCCTCTTTTGCATTTAAAAGAGATTTATTTTGTCTTTTCATCTCTTGATTACCTTTCTTTCCCATACCTGTGAAATACAGTATGTCACCATCTTTTCTATGTTTATATGAACAATTTTCAAATTTTGCCAACAATATCATAGTGTTTGTTTTTTTACTCTTTCTTATTCCACCTTGATTTGAACAAAGAAATATTTCGACTATCTCTTTATTTTCTAATACTTGATCTATTTTTAAAGTTTTAATTAACATTTTTTATATCTCCTTCTATTTCTTTATTAATCTTTTTAAAATTTCAGGTGTCACCTTATTGTAAATTTCATCTCCTACTTTTACATTTGGACCCTTTCCACATTGCCCAAAACATCTTTGGGTCATTAATTTATAGTCGCCATTAGGAGTTGTTTCGTCTTCTCCTACCCCTAGTATTTTTTTTGCTTCTTCTAGTATTTTTTTACTTCCATTATTACTACATGCAGTATGAGTACAGATTTTTACCTCGATTACTTGTTTTCCTTCCATCTTTAGATGTGGATAGTATTTAACTGTGTTTTCAACAGAAAATTCAAACCTATCTAACTTATCAGCTACAAATTTTATCATCTCTTTAGATATAAATCCGTATTCCTTTTGTATATATTCCAAAACTTCTAATTCATTACTTTTATCTTCTAATTTTTCTATAATTTCCATTATTTTTTCAAATTTATCCATGTCATTCTCCTTTTTTATAATTCTAATTAAACCAACCTTTAAAGTCACCACTTTCACCTTTTTCTGCTTTCTGAGTCAAAAATCTTATCATATTATTAAATTTAGAAGTTGGGACTGTAGCCCCTACAATAGCATCTATCCTTGACATATTATAGTTCTTAGTCACTTCTATCTTTTCTATATATTGTCTTGGAACTTCTACGTATGGATCTATTCCACCAGCTTCCTCTATTATCCTTTCCAGCTCTCGATCTTTTGATAATAGATCACCTGATTTAGTGACCATATCATAGTTAATTTTTTTAATTCTATTATTCTCTACTTCTATCTCCAACCATGATCTCCACTTTTTTCCTCTTATTACATTTTCCGTGACAGAATAAGTTCCATCTACTAACCCACTAGCAAATAGAGTTGTTGCCAATACAAAGTATAAAATTATTCTTTTCATCTATAATTTCTCTCCTTTTACTTTCTTATTCTCGTTTTTCTCTAAAATATATATGAAAGGTGAGCTATTTACTCCACTATTTATAATTATCAACCGTTCTTAAATCACTCTTCTAATATAGCTGTTGCAGTAGCATATTCTTTAGAGTGAGATATACTAAGATTTAATTTCCCACCAAATTTTTCTTGTAACCTTTCTGATAAAAAAACTACTGGCTTACCCAACTCATCATTTAATATCTCAATATCTAACAAGGAAAAATCTCTAATTCCTGTTCCAAATGCTTTTGCTATAGCTTCCTTTCCAGCAAATCTACCAGCATAGCTAGGATATGGACTTTTTTTTCTAGAAATATATTCTATTTCCTTAGGTGTATATACTTTTGTGATAAATGTAGGAGTTCTTTCGATAGCTTTTTTTATCCTAGATATTTCTACAATATCAGTTCCCAATCCTATAATCATCTATTCGCCTCCTATATTTTTTCAAATACATCTATATTTACATCTACCGTGATATCTAGATTTTCTAATTCAAATAATCTTGATACTCCATCTTTAGGGCTTTTCCATCTATACGGTGTCATATCAAATAAACTTCTAATATCACATTTTTTTTCTATTTTTGTTTCATAATTAATATTTACTAATTTTTTATAAAAATACCCCTCTTTGATGTCTTCCGTTGGTCTATAATATTCCATTTTTAATTTATCGTATACCACTTTTTTTATCTCTACTAGATGATTTTCACTAGTACTCACTATGATTAATTTACCACCTTGTTTCAACACCCTTTTATATTCAACAGGATCTATATAACTAAACATACAAATCACATAATCTAAAGAATTTGATTCTATAGGTAGTTTTGATCCACTTGCCACTATCCATTCAATATTTTTATAGCTTTTTGCTGCATGAATTATCCCTTCTTTTGAAAT
>JAGLEA010000116.1 GCA_023145315.1 Psychrilyobacter sp. | reverse complement strand
TTAATATTATTATTCTCTTCTATATCATTTAAAATTATGAAATTTAAACTGTCTGATATTTTTTTATAATATCCTTTTTCTAAGAATTTTTTTCGTGAAATTATCATATCTTTATCATCACCAGGGTTTTTACTTCTTTTTTCGTTGGACATATGAAGGTTTACATACCCTTGCTTCCCCATATCAAATGTATGATTATTTTTACATTTATAGCTTTTTTCTACTCTATTCAACTTTTCTCCACAAACAGGGCATTTTAGTATTGATCTCATATTCCATACACCTTCTTTGCGTTTTCAGTAGTTACTCTCACTACCTCTTCATAGCTTATACCTTTTATTTCAGCTATTTTTTGTGCTACATACTCAACATAGATAGGATGATTTCTCTTTCCACGGTACGGTGTAGGAGTCAAATATGGTGCATCTGTTTCTATTACTAATCTTTCTAATGGAATTTTAGAGACTGCTTCTACAGTTGTTTTTGAATTTTTAAAAGTTACCACTCCCCCAATCCCAAAATAATAATTATCCATAAGTTCTAAAGCACTCTCATATGATCCAGGATAACAGTGTAATATTCCTCTTATATCTTTGTATTCTTTTAATATTTCAATAGTGTCCGCTATAGCATCACGAGTATGTATTACTACTGGTTTACCCACTCTCCTAGCTAGTTCCATTTGCTTTCTAAATACTCTTTTTTGCTCATCTTTTTCATCCTTCATCCAATGATAATCTAGACCTATTTCCCCTATTGCAACTACTTTAGAATTTTTTGACAACTCCTCTAACTCACCTTCTAATTTCTCATTATACCCACCTATATCAGTAGGATGAATTCCCACTACAGCATACATGTAGTTATATTTATCCGCCAATTCAACAGACCTTTTTGAAGAATCAAAATCATACCCTATATTCACAGCAAACTCTAAATTTTCTTCAATATCCTTTAATATTTCATCTCTATCTTCATCATATCTATCACTATCTATATGACAATGAGTATCTACTAATTTCATAAAATACCTCCTTATTCCCTATTACTTTATTTTATTATTATAACATAATAAATGACATCTATTTAAATATAAATTTCTTATTAACAACTTGTAAATTGCAGGTTTTAGTTTGACTTTTTATGGTATAATTATTTCAAATGAATAATCAAAGTATAGATAGTTAATCATAAAAAATTTAAAAGGAAGTATAAAATGTATAAATATATATTCGGACCTGTCCCTTCTAGAAGATTAGGAGTATCTTTAGGAGTCGATTTAGTAGAATCAAAAACATGTAACTTAGATTGTATTTATTGTGAATGTGGAGAAACAAAAAAGTTTTTTAACAAACGTGGAAGCTATGTAGATATAGAAAAATTACTTTTAGAAGTTACTAATATTTTAAAAACTCTAACACCAGATTACATAACATTTTCTGGAAGTGGCGAACCAACTCTAAATAAAGATTTAGGACTAATTATCAGTAAAATAAAAGAAATCTATAGTGGAAAAATAGCTGTAATTACAAACTCTAGTTTACTCCAAGATGAGAAAGTCAGAAAACAATTAGAAGAAGCTGATTTAATAATGCCATCTTTAGATGCCATTTCAGAAGAAGTCTTTAGAAAAATTAATAGACCAATAGAAGGTCTGACTTCTAACAAAGTATTACTTGGCTTAGAAAAATTATTAGAAGAAACAAAAAAGAAAGTATATCTAGAGATTTTTATAGTAGAGGGAATAAATGATAGTATTGAAGAATTAGAAAGGTTTCTTAAATATTTACATGGTAAAAAAATAGATATAATCCAACTAAATACACTTGCAAGGCCTGGTGCTATAAAAGATATAAAGCCTGCAACTATGAAAAGACTAGAGGAAATAAAAAAATATTTTTTAGACAATGGATTAAAATCTATAGAAATAATAAAGAAATATAGTTCCCGAGATGAATTTTTACAATATAGTAAAAATTTAGAAGTACTAATTTTAAATATGCTTAAAAAGAGAAAATATAGTATCGGCGAGATGAAAGAACTCTTACAGCAAAATGAATCCGAGTTATTTAAATATTTAAATATTTTACAAAAAGAAGGCAGTGTTAAAATCATTATAGAGGATGATAAAATATACATAAAGTAGTAAAAAAGTGATTGACAAAATTATAATAATTATATATAATTGTTCTATCTCGTAAGGGATATAAAATACTCGTGGTTGGGTTCCCGAGTGGTCAAAGGGAGCAGACTGTAAATCTGCCGGCTCAGCCTTCGAAGGTTCAAATCCTTCTCCAACCACCATTTTAAAACTGCACAATTTCTAAAGTGAACATTTTGGGATGAGTGGAGATTTTTTTTATAAAAGCTATAACTACGTGAATTAAGGCCATGGGGTCATATTATAAATTCAAACAAAATTAAATTTTTAGGAGGCTTTAACAATGGCAAAAGAGCAATTTGACAGAAGTAAACCACATGTAAATATCGGAACAATAGGTCATGTAGACCATGGAAAGACAACAACTACAGCAGCGATCTCAAAAGTATTATCTGATTTAGGATTAGCTAAAGCAGTAGACTTCGCAAACATCGACCAAGCACCAGAAGAAAGAGAAAGAGGAATCACTATCAATACTGCTCATATCGAGTATGAAACAGCAGCAAGACATTATGCCCATGTAGATTGTCCTGGCCATGCTGACTATGTTAAAAACATGATCACAGGAGCAGCACAAATGGATGGAGCTATCTTAGTAGTTTCAGCAGCAGACGGTCCTATGCCTCAAACAAGAGAGCATATCTTATTATCAAAGCAAGTAGGAGTACCTTACATCATCGTATTCTTAAACAAAGCTGATATGGTAGATGACGAAGAATTATTAGAATTAGTTGAAATGGAAGTTAGAGAATTATTAACTGAATATGGATTTGACGGAGATGAGTCACCAGTAGTAATCGGTTCTGCTTTAGGAGCATTAAACGGAGAGCAACAATGGGTAGACAAAATCATGGAATTAATGGGAGAAGTTGATACTTATATTCCAACTCCAGCAAGAGCATTAGATCAAGCATTCTTAATGCCAGTAGAAGATGTTTTCACTATCACAGGTAGAGGAACAGTAGTTACAGGTAGAGTAGAAAGAGGAATCGTTAAAGTAGGAGAAGAGATTGAAATCATCGGAATCAGAGATACAATCAAATCAACTTGTACAGGTGTAGAAATGTTCAGAAAGTTATTAGACCAAGGTCAAGCTGGAGATAACATCGGAGCATTATTAAGAGGAATCAAGAAAGAAGACGTAGAAAGAGGACAAGTTTTATGTCATCCAGGAACAATTAATCCACATACAGACTTCACAGGAGAAGTATATGTATTAACAAAAGAAGAAGGTGGAAGACATACTCCATTCTTCACAGGATATAGACCACAATTCTACTTCAGAACTACAGATATCACAGGAGCAGTACATTTACCAGAAGGTGTAGAAATGGTAATGCCTGGAGATAACATCGAAATGACAGTAGAATTAATCCATCCAATCGCAATGGAAGAAGGATTAAGATTCGCAATAAGAGAAGGTGGAAGAACAGTAGCATCAGGTGTAGTAGGAAAAATTACTAAGTAATCAACTTAATTCATCTATGTGAAAGTTTTTTAACTTTTATATAATTAAGAGGAGAAAGCCATTGGTTTTCTCCTCTTTTATTATAC
>JAGLEA010000115.1 GCA_023145315.1 Psychrilyobacter sp. | reverse complement strand
TATAAAAAAGTATTTTTGTATAATATAAAACCTGGGATAGTTACAGCAATACTATTTACATTTATACCAGCACTAGGTTCCTATGCTATACCTAAGTTAGTAGGAGGATCGGATGCACAAATGCTAGGAAATCTAATCGCTAGAGAGCTTACAATTACTAGAAATTGGCCAAAAGCAGCAGCCATTTCTACAATATTAACTATAATAACTATAATATTTATACTAATAATGTTTAGATATGGGAAAGAAAAAGAGGAGATATAAGATGAACAAAAAAACATTTTCATTTAACATGTTTGTATTAGCAGTTATTTTTTTATATCTTCCACTTGTGATCTTAATCGTTCAGTCGTTTAATGGTGGTGAAGGAACAGCTTGGGAAGGATTTTCTCTTAACTGGTATTCAGAACTATTTAGTCATTCTGCAAGATTGTGGACATCTTTTAGATACAGTATATTAATAGCATTTACATCTGCTATTATATCTACAGTAATTGGAACTTTAGGAGCTATAGCCATCCAGTGGTATAGTTTTAAACATAAAAAATATCTACAAGTTATCTCATATTTACCACTAGTTTTACCTGATATTATAATGGGAGTATCTCTCCTAATATTATTTAGTAGTATCCATTTTAAACTGGGGTTATTGAGTATATTCTTAGCTCATACAACATTTAATATACCATTTGTTCTCTTTATTATCTTGGCTAGGTTACACGACTTTGATTTTTCAATAGTAGAAGCTGCCTATGATTTAGGAGCAACAGAGATGCAAACTTTGACAAAAGTTATATTACCAAATTTAATCCCTGGAATCATCTCAGGGTTGCTTATGTCGATAACTCTCTCATTAGATGATTTTGTAATTACATTTTTTGTAGCAGGCCCAGGGTCTTCTACACTACCACTACATATCTATTCCATGATCAAATTTGGAGTATCACCCGTGATAAACGCACTCTCGGTCATACTAATAGCAGGGACTATAGCTTTGGCTATGTCTACTAAGAAAATACAAAAGTATATGGTGTAAAATAAATTTAGGAGGACTATTATGAAAAAAATTATATTATTAGTAACACTTCTTTCTATGTTTATCGGATGTGGAAAGGGTGATAATAAAAAAGAGCTATATTTATTTAACTGGTCAGATTATATTCCAAATGAAGTTATAACTGATTTTGAAAAAGAAACAGGAATAGAAGTTATTACCGATTATTACTCTTCTAATGAAGAAATGTATGCAAAAATTAAAGCTGGAGGGGATGGGTACGATATTGCTGTTCCATCTACAGATTATGCTGAAATCATGTTAAAACAAGGGATGCTTTCTAAAATTGATAAGGTAAATATTCCTAATTTGAAAGAACTAGATAACCGTATAGCAGACAAAATAACTTTTGATTTAAATCAAGAATACATAATTCCTTATTCAGTAGGAGCTACTGGAATCGCTGTTAATACCAAATTCATCAAAGATTTTAAGAAATCTTTTGATATCTTTAATAGAAGTGATCTAAAAGGAAAAATGACCCTACTTGACGATATGAGGGAAGTAATGTCTAGTGCATTAATAATAGCCGGACACTCACCAATATCATCAGATCCTAGTGATTTAGAAGATGCAAAAAAAATCATCTTAGGATGGAAGGCAAACATCTTAAAATTTGACAGTGAAAGTTTCGGGAAGGGATTTACAAATGGTGAATACATGGTAGTCCAAGGTTATTACGAAAATATAGTTTCTCATATGAATAATGAACAAAGTAAAAATATGGAATTTTTTATTCCTGAAAAAGGTGCTCAAATGTATATAGATAGCATGGTTATATTAAAAAATTCAAAAAATAAAGAAAATGCAGAAAAATTTATAAATTATATCTATAGACCAGAAGTATATGTAAAAATCATAGATTATCTAGAAACACCATCTATAAATAAAGGCGCAGCAAAGATCAGAACAACAACTCCAATTTATACTTTAGATCAATTAAAAGATGTAAGTTTAATGGTAGATTTAGGAGAAGCTCTAGAAGCTCAAAGTGAAGTTTGGAATGAGATTTTAACAGATTAAAATCTGTTTACAAAATATGAATAATATGATATACTGATTAGGTTAGAAATCAGATATTCCTCTATTATCCAATGGCGATAGTACGAATGTCTTAGAACTTAGGAGGCAATACAATGAAAGAAAAGTTAATTATGTTAGTAGAAAAAGATTACATCAGAACAGATTTACCTACATTTAAAGCTGGAGATACTTTAAACGTTTCTTTAAAAGTTAAAGAAGGGGAAAAAGAAAGAATCCAACATTTCGAAGGTGTAGTAATCAGAGTAAATGGTGGAGGAGTTTCTAAAACTTTCACAATCAGAAAAGTTACTGCTGGATTTGGAGTAGAGAGAATATTACCTGTTAACTCACCAATGATCGAAAGTATCGAAGTTAAGAGAATCGGAAAAGTTAGAAGAGCAAGATTATTCTACCTTAGAGGATTATCTGGTAAGAAAGCTAGAATCACTGAACTTAGAAAGTAATCATAATATAAAAGCCTCGAGTTTTCTCGAGGCTTTTTTGTTGTTTTATTATATACTTACTTGTTTAATATATCTATACAATGTAGCTTCTGATGTTTTCAATTTCTCTGCAACTTTTGATACTGAACCTTTTATCAAAAAAACACCTTTAATATTTAATTTTTTTGTAATTTCTAATTTTTCTAAATGATCCATCTCTTCTACACTAATTAAAGATTCACCTACGACTTCATCTATTATAGAATCCATAATATCCTCAATAGAATTTTCAAAATGTTCCTCCTCTTGCTTCACTTCTTCTACCTGGTTTTCACTATAGCCTATGAATCCTTCTAATCTTTCCTTTAGTTCTACAAAACTAGATATATCAGTATTTATCCCTAGAAGACCTATTATCTCATCATCTTCATCACGGATAAAATACGTAGAAGTCTTTAGCTGTCTACCATCTTTTGTTTTCCCATATAATAAAATATACTTTTTTCCACTCACTTGATTTTCTTTTATATGTTTAAATGATAGATCTGCTAATGGTCCTCCTATTTTTCTTCCTGAAATATGCCCATTTTTTATCGCTATTATAGAATTATTTATATTTTTTACATCATGTAGTACAACTTCATAATTTGACCCTAAAAATTCACCTATAAAGTCTACAAGATGGATATATGAATTTAATTTAGACATAACTAGTCACCCCTCCTTATTTTATTTCCTTTATTATAGCATAACTTTATAAATTAGATAATAATAGAACCAAGAAAAGGTCAGAGAATCTTAGTTCTACTCTCTCTTCAAAGAAGACAATAAATAAGATTTTATTTTTAGCACACTTTTATCCAAATAATTTAAACTTATCTTATTAGTCGTGCAATAACAGAGCATATATGATATAATATATAGTATTTTAATAAAATAATTATTTGGGAGGTCATATGTTTTTACCAACTACTAGAAAAGAAATGGATATGTTAGGATGGGATAGCTTAGATATTATCTTAGTTTCTGGTGACTCCTATGTAGATACATCTTATAATGGAAGTGCTGTTATCGGTAAATATCTATCTAAATATGGATTTAAGGTAGGAATAATTGCTCAACCTGATATAAATAATGATGAAGAAATCAAAAGGCTAGGAGCTCCCAATCTTTATTGGGGAATTTCTGCTGGATGTGTAGATTCTATGGTGGCAAACTATACCGCTACCCGTAAAAGGCGTCAAAAAGATGATTTCACACCTGGTGGAATCAATAATAGACGACCTGATAGAGCTACTATTTCCTATGTTAACATCATAAAGAAAAACTTCAAATCAACTCCTAAGCCTATAGTTATTGGTGGAATAGAGGCTAGTTTGCGTAGGACTGTTCATTATGATTTTTGGACTAATAAATTACGTAAATCAATTTTATTTAACTCTAAAGCTGATATATTATCATATGGTATGGGAGAAAAATCTATGCTAGAACTGGCTAATGCTATTTCTAATGGTGATGAGTATACTGATATCCGTGGAATTTGCTATATTGCAAAAGAACCTAAAGAGGGTTATTTAGAGATTCCTAGTTTTGACGAATGTAAAGAGGATAAGTATAAATTTATAGAAGCTTTTGAAAAGTTTTATGTAAATAATGATCATATTACAGCTGTTGGATTATCACAAAAGCAAGATACAAGATATCTAATACAAAATCCACCATCTATCATACCTACAAGTGAGGAGATGGATGAGATATATGGATTAGAGTATGAGAAAGAGCTACATCCCTACTATAAAAAATTAGGAGATGTCAAAGCTCTAGAAACTATAAGGCACTCTGTTACTACTCATAGAGGATGTTATGGTGAATGTAATTTCTGTGCTATTGCTGTTCATCAAGGACGAACAATTACAGAAAGAAGTATTGATTCTATAGTAGAAGAGGTAGAAAGAATTACTAAGATGAAATCCTTTAAGGGATATATCTCTGACCTTGGCGGACCTACTGCTAATATGTATGGAATCGAATGTCTCAAAAAGCAAAAATTAGGAGCATGTAAAGATATCCGTTGTATGTATCCGAAGACTTGTAAAGTTCTAAATCCTAACCATAAAAAACAACTGGAGTTATTAGATAGAGTAAAAAAAGTAGAAGGTATTAAAAAAGTATTTATCGCTTCAGGTATTAGATATGATTTAATTATGGATGATAAGAATTGTGGAAATCTATATTTAGAAAATTTAGTAAAAGATCATGTTTCTGGACAATTAAAGATAGCTCCTGAGCATACTGAAGATGAGATTTTAGGTCTTATGGGAAAACAAGGTAAAGAGGTTCTCAAAAATTTCAAAGATGAATTTTATAAGATAAATGACAGATTAGGAAAGAAACAATTTTTAACTTATTATTTAATTGCTGCACATCCTGGATGTAATGAAGGACATATGAAAGATTTAAAAAGGTTTGCTAGCCGTGAATTAAAGGTAAATCCTGAGCAAGTCCAAATATTTACTCCTACTCCATCGACATACTCTACTCTCATGTATTATACTGAGATAGATCCATTTACTGGAAAATCTATGAAAGTAGAAAAAGATACTGCACGAAAATATAAGCAAAAAGATATTTTAATAGATAAAGATAAAAAAAATGGATATATGGGGAATTCTTACAACAAGAATAAAGCTAAAGAAAGTAAGAGTAACGAACCTAGTAATGACAAAATTAATAAACCCAAGAGTAAGAAATTCAAGGGTAAAAATAAATTCAAGAAATAAAGTAACAGGAGGAATAAATTATGAAACCAATAGTTGCCATTGTCGGTAGACCAAATGTTGGAAAATCAACTCTATTCAACAAATTAGTAGGAGATAGAGTAGCAATCGTAGATAACCAACCAGGAGTAACAAGAGACAGATTATACAGAGAAACAGAGTGGTGTGGAACGGAATTTGTATTAGTAGATACAGGTGGTTTAGAGCCTAGAAATAATGATTTTATGATGAGTAAGATAAAACAACAAGCTGAAGTTGCAATGAATGAAGCAGATGTTATCTTATTTATTGTTGATGGTAAAGCTGGAGTTACAGCACTTGATGAAGAAGTAGCATACCTACTTAGAAAGAAAAATAAACACGTAATTTTATGTGTAAATAAAATCGATAACTTCCAAGCACAATTAGAAGATACATATGATTTCTGGGGATTAGGATTTGAAGATCTAGCTCCTGTATCAGCAGAACACAAGGTAAACTTAGGGGACATGTTAGATACTGTAGTCGAGCATATAAACAAATTAGAAGTTCCTGAAGAGGAAGAAGGAATTAAAATTGCACTTATTGGTCGACCTAATGCTGGTAAATCATCTTTAACTAATAGATTATTAGGAGAGGAAAGAAGTATTGTCAGCGAAGTTGCAGGAACTACTCGTGATTCTATCGACTCATCTTTTGAATATAATGATGAAAAGTATGTTCTTATAGATACAGCAGGGATTAGAAGAAAATCTAAAATAGAAGAGGATTTAGAATATTATTCTGTTCTTCGTGCTATAAAAAGTATTAAAAGAGCTGATGTTTGTTTCCTAATAATGGATGGAAAAGAAGGAATTACAGAGCAAGATAAGAGAATTGCAGGGATAGCATATGAGGAGCAAAAACCTATCGTTATTGTTGTAAATAAATGGGATATCGTAGAAAAAGAAACTAAAACTATGCATAAGATGAGAGAGTATCTTAGAGTAGAACTACCATTTCTAAGCTATGCTCCTATTGAATTTGTATCAGCACTAACTGGGCAAAGAACACTAAAATTAATCGAACATGTTGATCTAATCCATGAAGAATATCATAAGAGAATTAGTACTGGTTTACTTAATACAGTTCTAAAAGAAGCTCTTATTCTTAATCCTCCACCTACAAGAAAGGGAAGAGTTATCAAGGTTAACTACTGTTCTCAAGTTTCATCTGCACCTCCTAAATTTGTTATATTCTGTAACCATCCAGAGTTATTACATTTCTCATATATTAGATATATTGAGAATAAATTTAGAGAAGCATTTGGATTTGAAGGATGTCCACTTAACTTTGTTGTTAATAAAAAAGGATAAATTAAAAGG
>JAGLEA010000114.1 GCA_023145315.1 Psychrilyobacter sp. | reverse complement strand
AGCCCTTCTGCTGTGGATATCTTTGCTTCCACATGGACCTCTAGTCCAAAGTTATTTATAGCTTTAGTTGTCATCTTTCCAATAGATGCTATTTTTATATTTTCATTATGAAAATTAGATCCTAAACTTTCTATATATGATTCAACAGCTGATGAACTTAAAAAAGTTATCATATCAGCCATATCAGTATCTTTACTGATAGTTGGAACTACAAGTTTTTCCGTCTTAAAAATCCTTCCAGATATGAACTTTCTATCAAATTTTTCTGACCATTCTATAGTATTTACAGGAGATATATCTGAAGTTATAAATAATATTTTACTCCCATTCTTTGTATGTTTTAGACTTTCTTCTGCTAATTTAAGTCCAAGATATTTTTCTGGCATAAAATCAGGTTTAATCCTGTATTTTAGAAGTTCTTCATGGGTTTTGATTCCCACAACTCCTATTTTTATTCCACCTAAAACTCTCAAATCATCTAGTTTATCAAAAAATGTTTTTACACCATTTTGACTATTAAATAAGATAGCTTCTACCCCTTTTAAATTGACACCTGTATCAATAGGTTCAATATTAATTAGTGGTATTGTTGTAGCCTTTCCACCTAATTTTTCTATCTCCTGAGCAAATATTATAGATTTTTTATAATCTCTTGTTACAACTATATTTTTCCCAAATAAAGGAAGTTTTTCAAACCAATTAAATTCCGATCGAAGGTTAACTACATCTCCAATAATAATAATCGCAGGTGGAACAACGCCTTCTATTTTTGCTATCTCAACTATTGTTTCGAGAGTCCCTTCTACCACTCTTTGATTACTTGTACTCCCTTTTTCTATAATGGCTACAGGTGTTTTTGAATTTTTACCATATTTAATCAGATCATTAGTAATTAAGTTTAAATTTTTAACTCCCATTAAAAAGACTAGCGTTCCTTCTAATTTTGCTATTGCATCAAAATTATGCCAAGTTCCTTCTTTAGAAGTATGACCAGTAAATACATGAAATGAACGAGCAATATTTCTATGAGTAACTGGTATTCCAGAATAAGAAGGTACCGATATAGAAGATGTTATTCCAGGAACAACCTCAAATTTAATATTAGCTTCATTTAAAGCTAATATTTCCTCCCCACCACGACCAAATACAAAAGGATCTCCTCCTTTTAATCGAGTAACGATTTTTCCTTCTAACGCCTTTTTAACTATAGTTTGATTTATCTTACCTTGAATTGTTCCACCCTCTGTGTTTCCTTTGCCTAGATAGATCATTTCACAGGTAGATTGAGCTAAAGATAATATTTGAGGATTAACTAATCTATCATAAACAATACATTCTGCCTCTTCTATACACCTTTTCCCTTTTAGTGTTAATAATTCCAAGTCTCCAGGGCCTGCTCCTACAATATATACTTTACCCATTTATTTGCTCCCTAATCTTATTTTCTAATCTTTGTGCCAATTCTTTTCCTTTTATTTTATTTCCTCTAACTTCTGCCTTATATAGTTTCTCTTGAAAAAAGTAGACTCCTTTCATCATCATAGTTTCTTCATATAAAGTTGCATGACATCCCATAGGAGTCGTGCAACCACCACCAAATATTTTAGAAAATTCTCTTTCGGCTTCTATTATTGTTGCTGTTTCAGTATTATTTATTCTAGAAAGAAGCTCTAGAGTTCTAGTATCTCCATCTTTACATTGAATATATAGTGCACCTTGAGCTGGTGCTGGCATGACTGTTTCAATCTCAAATATTTCAGTAGCTTTTTTTTCTAATCCAACTCTTTTTAATCCTGCATATGCCAATATTATTGCATCAAAGTTATGATTTATCTTATCATTTAGTTTTTCTATTCTAGTATGAATATTTCCACGAATCGGTTTAATAACTAGATCTGACCTTAAATTCTTAATACTTTCCACTCGCCTTAAGCTACTAGTTCCAATAATTGATCCACTGGGTAGTTCCATAAGTCCAAGTCCTGAATTAGATATCATAATATCCCTGTTATCTTCCCTCATAGGAGTAGCTCCCATGATAAGACCTGTAGGAGATTCTGCTGGCATATCTTTCATAGAATGAACTGCCAAGTGAATATCCCCATCTAAGAGAGCTCTCTCAATTTCTTTTACAAACATATCTTTCAATGATTTATTATCTTTATTCCAATTAGTTCTTTGATCTTTGTCACCACTAGTAATTATTTTTTTGATCTCTACTTCTAAACTAGGATCTACTTCTAGCAACATCTTTTTAGTCAACTCTGCTTGAGCAACTGCCAGTATACTTGCTCTTGTCCCTATTACAACTTTATTTTCCACCTTTAGTCCTCCTAGAGTATTCTAAATGTTTTTTTAATCTTTTTATTTGATCTTCTAATAGATAATTATATTTTGATATTAATTCCGATCTATTTTTTTCATTTCCATGATAGACATTCCATAGATGATCTAAGTTATATAAATTTGTATTTTCTACCCCATCTATTTTTTCATCGATATCCCTTGGAACAGCAAGATCTAATAGTATTTTTTCTTCAAACCCCATTAAATCTTCCATTTTTTCTTTCTTAAAAATTAGATGATGTGCAGCAGTAGCACTAATAATTATCTGTGATCTACCTATTTCTTCATATCTATCTGCAAAATCTATCACATCAATATCATATTTTTTTTGCAATTCTAAAACTCTCTTACGGCTTCTATTTGTCATAACAATATTTTTTATATTATTTCTTGTAAATATATTCAATACTGCTAATGCCATATCACCAGTTCCAACAATAAAGATCCTCTTATCATCTAAAGTATCAAAATGATTTTTTATAAATTTTAATGCTATAGCTTCTAACGACATAGCGTTTTTAGATATTTCGCTTAAATGACGAAATTTTTTACCTAGTTCAATTGCTTTATTAAAAATAACATTCAAATCTTTCGTTGTCTTTTTTTCTTCTAAACTTTTCAGATAGCTATTCTTTACTTGAGCAAGTATTTGATCTTCACCTTTTATTATAGAATGATATCCACAAACCACTTGAAACAAATATTCTACAGCATTTTTATTTGATTTTATTACTGAAAATTTATGAATATTAATTTTTTCTCTGACCTCTATAATGTTTTCAGTTTCTAAATATATCTCTACTCTTAAACATGTTTCTAAAAGAACATATCCCTTGATTAACCCTAAATTTAACAAGGCTTCCATTTTTTTTCTAGGTCCATCTTTTATAAATCTTTCTCTCTCTATCAAATCAAGTTCTTCATAGGTTATTCCTAAAAGATAAAAATTATCCAATAACATCTTCTACACACCTTAAAACTTTTTTATTATTCTCTCTTTCCTTTATAGCTAATCTAAAAAAATTAGATCCTAAAAATTTAAAATTACTAGCATCTCTCACTAATACCCCTAAACCTATCATTTTCTCTCTAAACTCTTCTACTCTCATCCCATTCAAAATTTGTACCAAGATAAAATTTGTAGAAGTTTTATAGGATTTTATTCCATTAATTTGTTCTAACCCTTCATACATGAATTTTTTTTCTTTTCTAATCCAATTTTCTGAACTATTTATATATTCAAAATCTTCTAATAAAATTTTAGTCGCTAATTCTGCTATAGCATTTACACTCCACGGCTCTCTTTTTTCTTCGATTTTTTCTTTTAATATATTATCAAAAGTTATCCCATAACCCAATCTTAAACCAGGAATAGCAAAAAATTTAGTCAAGGCTCTAACTATAAATACATTTTCATCTGCATATTCCACATATGAACTACTAAGTCCACCTTCTACAAACTCAATAAAAGCCTCATCTAGAAGGATTTTTGTACCACTTTCTTTACAAGTCTTAGAGATATTTTTTATTGTTTCCTTTTTCAAAAATCTCCCTGTAGGATTATTTGGATTACAAATTACTAATAGGTCGTAATCATTTTTTAATTCTACCTCTAATTTTTTAATATCCAATATAAACTCATCTTTTTCACATAATTCAAAATAGTTAATTTCACACTTTGGATTACTGCTTCTTATGGCTCTCTCGTATTCAGCAAACGTAGGAGAGACTATTAATACCTTTTGGAGATTTAAAACTTTAGCATATAAAAACATAATCTCTGTAGCACCATTTCCAACTATGATATTCTCTAATTTAACACCATTATGTTTAGCTATTACTTCCTTCATCTCAACATATTCAGGGTCTGGGTATTTTCCCAAGACTTCTAAATTATTACATATAGCTTTTTTAAGTTTCTCTGATAGACCAAGAGGATTGATGTTAGCACTATAATCTAATACTTCTACACCTGTTTCTCTTTTTAATTTATATATATTCCCACCATGTAAATCCATTTATTTTCACCTCTTTCTCTACTATTTATAAATAACTATTTTAATAAAAAATATGCTATCCCCATTCCTAAAATTGCTGATCCATACATCAAATTTATATTTTTCTTTATATCTTCTAATTCAAACTCTTTTTTCTTATCTCCAATAGTTGGTTTATCTTTCATCTTACCAAAATAACTGGTAGTTCCTCCAAATTGAACTCCTAATGCTCCAGCTACTGCCGATTCCGACTGAGCTGAGTTTGGACTTGCATGATTTTTTCTATCCCTAAAAAATATCCTCCACGAACTTTTAAAATCATATCTCAAAAACAATGCTGATATAGGAATTAGAAGAATCCCTGTTAGTCTTGAAGGAATAAAGTTTGCTAGGTCATCTAATCTTGCCGATGCCCAACCAAAATCAATATATTTTTCATTTTTATACCCTACCATAGAATCTAAAGTATTTATTGCCTTGTATCCCATACCTAATGCAACTCCCAGTGGTGTAGCAGGAGCAAGAAAATATCCAATAACTATAAAAAATAATGGAGAAATAATTCCATCAACAATATTTTCAGATATTGTTTCCATGATACTTCTAATTATATCTCTTTCCTGCATATAATGAGTATCACGACTAACCAGATAAGATAGCTCCTTTCTAGCTAGTGTCATATCCTTTTTCTTTAGTATATTAAAGACTTTTACTCCTTCTAATGCTAGAGACCTAGTTGCAAATATAGTATAGATAAGATATATTTCTATAATTTCTAAATAACTAGAGATGAAGTATGTGACAATTATTGTAACTCCTACAACTATAATTGTTAATATAACTCCACCTATTTTTTTATATTTATGTAGTACTTTCTCTAAATTTTGTATTAACTTCCCTATGATAACTACAGGGTGTAATAAACTTCGTGGATCTCCAAAAACAAGATCTAATATAAAACCTATTAAAACAATTGTCCCAACATTCATAAGATTACTCCTAATTAAAATTTAATAGATTTTGCAGTTCTTAATATCCATATTCATTGATTATAGGACTTATTTAGTTGCTCTTTCTACTAGTTTGTTTATCTCTGTGTCTACACTCAAATATTCTATCTTTGGCCTCTTCAAAACTACCACTTCTACTCCTAGGTTACTTGCAGCTTTCACTTTTTCATACTCGCCACCAGTCTTTCCACTTTCTTTTGTAACCACATATTCAATACTATAGTTTTTGTATATTGCCATATTAAATTCTTCACTAAATGGACCTTGTAATCCTATTATTTGTGATGGCCTAAATCCTGCTAGTTCGCATTTTTTAATTGCGTAATCAGTAGGTAGAATTCGAATGTATAAATTTTTCTTGTTTTTAATTTCTTGAAATTTTTGGATATTGTTACTTCCCAGAGTAAGTAGTATATTTCCATCTAATTTTTCTATATATTTAATTAACGAATCTAGTGTATAAAACTCATAATCTTTTTTATATTCTATCATAGATCTCTCATATCTGTAATATGGAAGACCTAGTCTTTTTGATACTTCCATTAGGTTTTTCGAGATTTCTATTGCATATGGATGAGTTCCATCTACTACCTTAGTTATCTTTTGTTTCTTTAATAAGCTCTCTAATTCTTCTAATCCTAATTTTCCTACCTTTACTTCTAAATCTAAGTTTGATATTAACTGGGCTCCATATTCTGTTGCTGTGGTCACTAAAATTCTACAATTTTTCTCTAATAATTTTTCAGCTATTAATCTAGAATCTTTTGTTCCTCCAGCTAATAAAATCAAAGTTTATATCCTCTTGGAGTTATCATTTTTCCATTTTTAACATATGTTTTTGAATTCCCGATTATTATCACAGTAAACATATTTATTTCATAATTTAACATTTTTTCCAAAGTAGTAATATCATACTCCTCCCCATCTCTCTTAGCATTCCTGATAATTGCTACTGGAGTATCTTTATGTTTATGCTTTAGCATTATTTCTCTAGCTTCTACAATTTGAGTTGTTCTACTAAAACTTTTTGGATTATAGTAAGATATTACAAAATCACCTTGTGAGGCTAGATCTATTCTTCTTGTGATTAGATCCCAATCTGTCAATAAATCACTTAGACTAATCGTAGCATGGTCATGCATTATAGGA
>JAGLEA010000113.1 GCA_023145315.1 Psychrilyobacter sp. | reverse complement strand
TGTGAAGCTAAATCTATTCTCTTTGTTATTAATTCCCAGTCAGTTAATAGATCACTCAAACTAATAGTTGCATGATCATGCATTATAGGAGCTCCTACAACACTTGCTCCAGCATTAGAAGCTGTGATTCCTGGTACTACTTCTACTTCTATGTCGCTATCTAAAGCCACTTCTAACATTATCCCAGCCATACCATATATACCTGATTCACCACTACTAATTAGTGATACTATCTTTCCACTTTTTGCTAATTCTAAAGTTTCGTTACATCTGTCTACCTCTTTTTTCATAGCAGATCTTATTAATTCCTTATCTTCAAACATATTTTCTACTAATGATATATATGTTTTGTGACCAATTAAAATATCAGATTTTTTCATAGAATCAAAAGCTTTAAAACTCATATTATCCTTATTTCCAGGCCCCATTCCTACTACAAATATCTTTCCTTTATTCATTTTTTTCAACTCCTAGTTCTCTTCTAATATAGATATTGTTATTCCTCTATCCCTTTTCTTTTCTACTAAAAATTTACCTTTTTTATTACTAGAGAGGTAAGCTACAGGAGCTGATACACACTTCACTCCTATTGTTTTTTCCACAAAATCTGACCCTTGGTATCTATCTTGTACAGATTTTATGTCCTCTCTAGATATTATTATCAATTCCTTTTTTAAATAATTTGCTACTTTTAATAACCCGATTTCATCTGCTTTCACATCTACAGTTGCTATATGCTTTATACTATCCATATGTAAGTTACATTCCCTCATAGTTTGTTTTATTACATCCAATATAGTTGTTGCTAGAGTCCCTCTTTTACATCCAATCCCTAATATTATATTTTTTGGAATAATTTGGGTTGTTTTTATAATCTCCTTATTTGAATATACTATTATTCCACTTGGATTTATGTTTCTTGCTTTTTCAACCTTATCAACTATCATATTACTTGGTAATCTTAGCTCTATACTTTCACCATTTACAATAAGTGCAGTTACATCCTTTGCACTTTCTAAATCTTTTAATTTAGCTTCTAATTTCATCGCTATAGTGTCTACTGCTATGGTTCCAGATACGTCTGATGCTGTAGATATGACCGCTACTCCACCAATAATTTTAGCAATTTCAGAGGCTAATTCATTTGCTCCTCCTAAATGTCCAGATAACAACGAAACTATAAATTGCCCATCTTCATCACTAGTTATTACAGCAGGATCTATGTCTTTTGATCTCAAAAATGGTGAAATTGTTCTTACAACTATTCCACTAGCCATAATGAAATAAAGGGCATCGTAATCATTAAATATTTTAGATACCGTATCTTTAAATCCATTATCCATAGAGATAGTTTCGATATCACTATATTTTAATAAAGTAAAAATATCAATATTATTGAATTTATTTATAGAAGTTAGAAGTTGCTTTATCTCCTTACTTTTATCTTTTGCTTTCTTGGTTAAAGTAATAATTGCTAACTTCATAAATCAACTCCTCAGTAAACAGTAATTGCTATTACTATCTAAACTCCCTTTCTATACTCATGAGTAAAGTGTTTATCGTATAACTTTGATTTTGAGTATTCATCTCCCATAAATCTTCCTACTAGTATTTGAGCAGTCTTTGTTATATTTGCTTTCTCTACTTTCTCAGCAATATTTTCTAAAGTTCCCATAACTATTTTTTGATCTTCCCAAGTAGCTCTTTGAATTACTGCCACAGGAGTATCTAAGTCATAGTGTGATAGCAGTTGTGCTACCACTTTATCTATCATCTGTACTGATAAGAATATTGCCATAGATGTTTTGTGAGAAGCTAATAATTCTAGTTTTTCTAATTCTGGAACTGGCGTTCTTCCTTCCATCCTTGTACAAATCACCGTTTGTGCCACATCGGGTAAAGTAAATTCTTTTTTTATAGCTGCTGCAGACGCAAGAAACGAACTCACTCCCGGTATAACATCGAATTCAATATTATGACTAGTTAGTATATCCATTTGCTCTCTATGTGCTCCATATATAGCAGGATCTCCAGTGTGAACTCTTGCTACCATTTTTCCTTTTGCAATTGCTTTTATCATAACTTCTATTACTTCATCCAAATTCATAGAAGCACTGTTATAAACTTCAGCTCCATCTTTATGACACTCTATTACTTGCCTTGGAACTAATGATCCAGCATAGATTATTACATCAGCTTCCTTGACTAATCGTTGCCCTTTTACAGTAATTAATTCTGGATCTCCAGGCCCTGCTCCTATGAAAAATACTTTTGCCATTGTCTTACACCACCTTTTTTCAATAGTATAGTCGAAAAATAAGATATGTCATCACGAGTTATATCTTCTAAATCGTAAAATATCTTCTCTGAATCTTTCCCACAGTTTGAAATTAATACTACATTTTCCATATTATTAGTTTCTCTAAAAGCCTCTTTTAATCTCTCTAAATTTCTAGTTACCTTCATAAACACTATGTTGTTTGCTGATTCTATCTCTTTCAATAAATTTGTTTCTTTAGCAATAGGGACTACTTTTAAAGTCTCATCCCCCATTAATAAAGGCGTTCTAAGTCTAGAAGTTATAGACGCAAATGAAGTTATTCCAGGAATAGACTCTACCTCTATATCATCCTCTAACAGCTCCATAGCATAAACAAATGTACTAAGAGTCATAGGATCACCAATAGTTATAAATGCTATATTTTTCCCCTCTTTTACTAATTTATTTACTATTTTAGAATACTCTAATCTATCTTTTTCTCTAGTTACATCATCATCTATCGTTGTAAAATCTAAAAATACCTTCTCAATATCATCTTTTAAATATTCTTTTGCTATCTCAAATGCTGTACTATAGTTTTTTGTGTTTGCTCTAGGTAAAATTACTACATCAGAAGCCGCTAAAGCTTTTACAGCTTTCATAGTTAACATATCTGGATCTCCTACACCTACACCTATTCCATATAATTTTGCCATCTTTATTATCTCCTCTTTGCAGATATAATATATATCGGATTTTCACCCATCATCATATTGTATCTACCTATTTTTTTATTTCTTGATATATTTATATTAACCACTTCTATCTCTAGAAATTCTAGCTTTTCCAGTGCTTTCAATGCTTCACTTAAACTTTCCAAAGTTATAGTGTTTATAACCACTTTAGAATCTACCATTGAACACTCTAAAAACCACTTTAAAATAATTTCTAAGTTTCCTTTTGATCCCCCTATAAACATCCTATCTACAGATATATTAGGGATATCAGTAGGAGCTAATCCCTCTATAAGTTCATAATTTTTTATTTTAAATTTTTCTATATTTTTTTTAATTACTTTTATTCCAGTATTGTTTATCTCAATTCCATATATTTTCCCGTTTGGAATATATGTAGCAGCTTCTATCCCAACGCTTCCAGATCCTGCCCCTATATCTATTAAAATCGTTTCTTCTTTCAAATCTAATTTTGCAATTGATATAGCCCTCACTTCTTGCTTTGTCATAGGAACTTCCCCACGAATAAAATCTTTATCTTTTATATGCAAACTAGTTCCCTCCCTTTACTTCTGATGGAATAACTATTACTACATTTATTTTAAATGTTCTTTCAATATTAACCATCTCTTCTAAATTCATAGATATTATTTTTTCATTTTCATAACTAAGATTTTCACCTACAAAAATCATTCCTCTAATACCATTATCTATTAAATTTTTAGCTACAATTTGAGGTGTATTTACATTGTCTGTGAGAAGCCCTACTTTTACTCCTAATTTTAAAGGTGTAATGTAATCACATTCCCTACCGTGGACACTTTTTATATCTGAATTTTCATATGAATATCCTATTTTAGAAAACATATATTGCATAGATGAAATTCCAGGGATTATATTTAATTCCTCTACTAAAAAGTATCTTTTCATAAAAGGAACCATACTATAAAACCCAGGGTCTCCAGAAACAATAAGAGATATTTTTTTATTTTTGTTTTGTTTTATATAGCTCACTAACTTTTCTAAGTGTTTGTCTATATATTTGATTTGTTTTCCTTCTCCTAATTCTCCCAAAGATTCTATATTTCGTTTGCCACCAATTAAAATTTCTGAATTTTTAATAAAATTTTGAGTTATTGGTAAAAAATACTCCTTATTTCCAGGACCTAATCCCAAAATATTAATTTTATTTTTCATATTCCTCCCTAAAAAAATCATCCATTAGCTATTGTTCTTCAGTAATTTGTTAAATCCATCTGTTCTTGCTAATTCACCATAATCAAAGGAAAATGTAAGCACTTCTACCTCTACTTCATCAAACATTCTCTTCTTGCACTTTTCTTTTATTTTTTCTGCTATAAATTTATTTGTTTTAGCATTTTTTATATAAGAAATTCCTTCTTCAGTTGTGTTTGATTTCAAAATTTTTAGAACATCCCCATAAAACTCGCCACTTAGGAGTGCATTGGCACCTAAAATTTCCATTCTACCGTCAGAGATTTTCGAATGTGTATGAAATATTCCACCAGCAACTTTAATTAATTTCCCAATATGCCCCACTAATATTATTTTTTTTATCCCTAAATTCCTTATATTATCCAGTATAAATCCCATGAAGTTGCTCATTATTAATATATTTTTAGGTTCTATTCCTAGCTGATCCACAAGAAATTTTCTCCCGTAGTTTCCTGGTGTAATAATCACAGTATCCCTCATGTTTTCTTCTAAAGAGATTTTTAATTCTAATAATATCGAATCTTTAAATGCCTCTTCTGACATTGGTTTTACAATCCCAGTAGTTCCCAATATTGAGATTCCTCCCAATATTCCTAGCTTTGGGTTAAATGTTTTTTTTCCAATTTCTACCCCATCAGGTATCTCAATAGTTATTTCAACTTTTTTATCTTTAGGTAGCACTTTTTCTACTTCCATAAATATCATTTTCAATGGAACAGGGTTAATAGCGGGTTTCCCTATTGGAACTTGTAGTCCTTTTTTAGTTACCTTGCCCACTCCTAAGCCACCTAAGATTGAAATGTTCTTATTATAATTTATAAAATTATCAGATTTTTGAGATACTTCCTCTATTTCTTTAACTATTGCAAAAATCTCTATCTTATCTGTCGCGTCAGGATCGTCACCAGCATCCTTAATTATACTAGTTTTGACATACTCGTTCCCCACTTCTTTACTAATATCAATACTCACAATATCTAATATAAGGTTCCATCCTTTTGGGGTTTCTATCTCAACTGTAGATATATCTTCCCTATTAAAATAAAGTTGTACTGCACTTTTACAAGCTCCTGCACTTGTTGAGCCAGTTGTATAACCATATCTCATTTTTTTCCCATTCTGAACAATATATTTTTCTAATTTCATAAAATTCTATTCTCCTAAAAATCCTTTTCTATCATACATATCATATAAAATACCATGAAAAGTTGCAACAGCAACTGTACTTCCACCCTTTCTTCCTCGTGTAACAATATAAGGTATATCAAGGTTTCTTAATTTTTCTTTTGAGTCTTCTGCTCCTACAAATCCTACAGGAACTCCTACTACTAAACTAGGTCTATATCCATTTTCTATTGCTTCCATTAATGTAAATAGTGCAGTAGGAGCATTCCCTATCAGATAAATTTTTGTTTTTTCATCTTTTATTGCTTTTTCCATTCCAACTATAGATCGAGTTAATCCTCTTTCTTTAGCTTCAACTATTACTTGGTCATCAGAAACCAATGAATAAGCTACTACACCCCATTTTTCCATTGTTTTTTTACTTAATCCATTTACTATCATATTAGTATCACAATATATTTTCGAACCATCTTTAATAGCTTTCTTACAACTTTTTATAGCATCTTTTGATATCTCTACTATATCAGCATACTCAAAGTCTGCTGTTGTATGGATAAGTCGCTTGACTATCAAGAGCTCTTCTTTAGAAAAAAAATCTTTTTTTTCTCCTAATTCTTCAGAGATAATCTCAAAACTTCTATTTTCAATTACCATTGGTTTTTTTATATAACTCATATTCTCTCCTACTTAAAATAATTTGGATATACGATTTTACCTATTGTTGTAATCCCTTCTATTAATCCGTTTGTTGGTCGGGATACATCTTCACTCACTATATATACTTCACCATCTCTTATTGCTTTTATAGCCCCATAACCAGGTGCTTTTTTTATCATTTCAATAGTCGGTTTATTCATTGCCCCATATTGTGCTATATATACCTCTACCTCATTTCCTCTTGAAATAAGTTTTTCCTTCTCAAAATGTGCTACTGCTGATCCTTTTTTTGTAGGAACGGCGTCATACGCTATATTATTAATATTTAGTAAACCAAATATTGTTGCCGGCATTCCACCTTGAGAAGTAGTTCTTTGACTCTTGTGAATTGATTCAAAATAAGCCGTTTTTCTTTCACTTTTTGGAATTGTATTTGCAATTTTTACTAGTTTGTTTAAGTCGTTATGAAAATCTGCTACATATTTTTCTGCATTTTTTTCATGACCACTTAGTTTTCCTAGCGTTAACCAATAATCATCTAATTCATCAAATTTTGTAGGCTGAATCGTTACAACATCAATCCCAGCTCTTACCAATCCTGACACTAACCCTTTAAATCGGTCTCTAATCATAGGCCTTATTAAAATTAAATC
>JAGLEA010000112.1 GCA_023145315.1 Psychrilyobacter sp. | reverse complement strand
TTTTTCACTATTTTTATCAATTCCAATTAGATTATCTTGTGCTCCTATACCTACCAATACTTCTGTATGAGCTCCATATAAAGAAATAATTCTCATATGTGATTTAGACATATCAATTTTTTTTCCATTTTCTCCAATTAAATTTGCTGAAAATGTAATTTGTGTTAGTAATATCAATAATAACAAACTAATAATTCTTTTCATTTTCTCCTCCCTTTTTTGGAAATACAAATATATCTCCATCTGCTTTATAATGTCTCCATTTCATTCTAAATACTTCTTCTAATTTTTTAGAAGTCAATACTTTTTCTGTCAATCCACTTTCCACTATCTTTCCATCTTCAAAAACCAACATCTCATCACAATAGTGAGTTGCTAAATTAAAATCATGAAATACTCCAATTACTGTTATATTTTTTTCTACTACACGCTTCTTTACAATATCTAACAAAGTATGGGAATAGTATGGATCTAAATTTGAAGTCGATTCATCTAAAAAAAGGATTGGTGTTGTTTGAATAAGAGCTTTTCCAAAGATAACCCTTTGTTCCTCACCACCACTTAGTTGAGTTATTTCTTTTTCCAAAAACTCCTCTAAGCCAATCTCTTCCACTACATCATCTATGATCTTATAATCCTTTACTTTTAATCCTTTAAATCTTGTTTTATAAGGAAATCTTCCCATTTCTAATATATCAGAAACTGAAAATGGAAATACTATATCAAATTTTTGTGGGACAATAGCTATTTTTTTTGCAAGTTCTTGATTTGTATATTGATTCAACTCTTTAGAGTCAATATATATTTCAGATTCACTCGCTTTTTTATAGCCACTTAAAACATCTAAAAAAGTTGTTTTTCCACTTCCATTTGGTCCTAGTATTCCGTAAAATTTGCCTTTTTTAAAATTGAAACATGTATTTTTCAATATTTGCTTTTCACCTATAAAATAATTTATATTTTTTACCTCTATCATCTGAGGTTTCCACCCCCCATTTTTTTCCTAAAAATTAATGCAAAGAAAGGTGCTCCTATAAGTGATGTTATTACTCCTACAGGAATATCATGCGGCAATACAACACGAACTATATTGTCAGCAGCTCCCATTATTACCCCACCCCAAATAGCACATCCTATAATTAATTTTTTATTATCTGTACCTAGAATAAACCTGAGTAGATGTGGTACCACTAAACCTACAAATCCGATAATTCCACAGGTTGAAACAGCTACAGCTGAAAGTATAGAACTTACCACTAAAAGAATTTTTCGTATTTTACTTGGATTTAATCCTAAAGATATAGCACTTTTTTCTCCCAAAGCTAAGATATTTAAATCTTCAGCATAATAGTAAAATATTATGAATCCAAAAACCCACACTACAGTTAATATACCTACTTCTAACCATGATTTTCCTACGAAGCTTCCCATTAGCCAAAAAACTATAGAAGCCACTCCTTCATCAGCAATATATTTTAAAAAACTAAGACCTGCAGAAAAAAATGCTCCCACAATTACTCCACCTAGAATAATTGAGATTGGATTCATTTTTTTTTCAAAAGACCCCATTTTAATTACTACTACTAAACATAAGATAGAGAAAATAAAGGAAAAAATATGGATACTAAAAACTCCTAAAAAAGTTATATTTAAAACTAACCCTAATGCAGCTCCAAATGATGCTCCACTAGATATCCCAAGAGTATATGGGTCTGCCAAGGGATTTAATAAAACCCCTTGAAAAACCAGTCCACACATTGATAATATCGAACCTATTAAGATTGAAGTCAAGATTCTCGGCAATCTAACTTCATTGATAATATACCAATTAGAAGTTGTATCACTACCTTTGAGTACTTCTATAACCTCTTTAAATGGAATTTTTGTGTACCCCATTTGTAAATAAAAAACCACCGAAAGAACTAATAATATAATCCCTGTTATTGTCCATAGTTTAAAATATTTTTTCATATTTTTAAGGTTGCATTCCTTCAGAGTATTTCTTCTTCTTCGCTAACATATCTACTTTTTCATGTGTCATTACAAATTTTGCATGTTGAATATATATTTTTCTAATCGCCTCATTTTCTCCTAACCCAACTAATGGAGCCGTTACAGTAAATCCTTCTTTTTCTAATTCTGCCTTCATTTCTGTTGCAATATCATCTCTAGCATGAGTTCCAGCAACTATCATAAACGGATATAAATTAACATGAGTGATATTTTGCTTTTTTAATTTTCTAATCACAGATGTTAATGTTGGATATCCTTCTACTGTTGCTATAAATACATTTTCAGAATAAAACTCATGAAAAGTATCTTCCATCATTGAATAAGTTGCATTTCCAGGATGGCTAGTACCGTGCCCTATAAATACAGTCGCTTCATTTTCACCAAAGAATAAAAATTTATTTTCTTTTAATGAATTATATTTAGGGGCTAAGGCTTCTGCAACAGCCTTGTAGTCAGGTAATTGATTTAATAGCGGTCTCCCTACTCTCAATACTTTAAAGTCTTTCATATGAAGAGCAACCTCTTTGCCTAAAACTTCAGATTCCTCACCATTCATAATATGTGTTGCTTGAACAAGTACATGAGTATATCCTTCCTTTTTTAATATGTCTAATGCCTCACTTGGATTATTATATACGATTCCCTCATTAGCTTTTACTCTTCTCATAATTATTCTAGACGTAAAGGCTGTTACTACTTTAAAATCTGGAAATTCTTCCTTAAACTGAGTTTCTAAAGCATTAATAGTTTTTGCTCTTGTATCTGCATGGGTCGTACCAAAACTAACTAATATAATAGCTTTTTTCTCCCCTGATTTCGTCTTAAATAGATCTGGTGCTTCTGTATATCCCGATCCTTTTGCAAGTAACCCACTTCCCATTAATAACATAAAAAACACCACCATAACTTTTTTCATCTTTCCTACCTCCTAAGTTTTTTTAGAGAATAAAAAAAGTCCCTAAACTAGGGACAACATTTTTGTATAAAAACAGAAACGTCTACATCCTCGTCCTCGCAAGTTCGTAAAAATAATCTGGCAGGTCTCCTGACTTGACTTCATACTACTCATAACCCTTCCCGAGTTTTCCTCAGTGGTTTGTTATTTTCATCAGTCTTACAGTGGCGGGACCGCGTAAGAATTTCACTCACTTCCCTTTTAATCGATACATATCGAACCTAAATTATATTTTATTTAATTGTTATTAACAATATATCATATTGTTTCAGAAAGTTCAACTTCTTTTAAGTTAATCTTAATTATTTAAATTTCTAAAGTCATTTCCTGTTGGATTTTGAAACACAGTTAGTCCAAACTCATTAATTAATGGAATTAGGTGTTCAAATATGTCCGATTGAATACCTTCATATTCCTGCCATACTGTTGTTTTAGCAAAGCAGTATATTTCTATAGGTATCCCTTGAGGTGTGGGCTCTTGTTGTCTAACAAGAAGTGTTAAATTATTATTAATCATAGGGTGCTCTAATAAAAATAATTTAATATATGCTCTCAGTAAACCTATATTAGTAAGTCTTCTACCATTTATATAACTTTTTTCAACTTTGTGCTTTTCATTATATTCTTTAATCTCTTCCTCTTTTTCACTAATATAACTTCCTAATACTTCGATTTCTTTAAACTTATTTACCTCTTCAGGAGTTAGAAACTTTACACTATTACTGTCAATAAATATAGGTCTTTTAATCCTTCTATTTCCAGCTTGTTGCATACCCTTCCAGTTACGAAATGAACTACTAATAAGTGCATAACTAGGAATAGTTGTTATTGTTTTATCAAAATTTTGAACTTTTACATTAGTTAGGTTGATCTCTATCACATCTCCATCTGCACCATGTGATGACATCTCTATCCAATCACCAATAGCAACCATATTGTTAGCAGCTAATTGAATACTTGCTATAAATCCCAATATGGCATCTTTAAAGATAAACATGATAACGGCAGTTAATGCCCCTACACCACTAAGCACTTTAACTGGAGATTTATCCATTAATAAAGCTATAATTAATATTAAGGCTATTATACTTCCTATTATACTTAAAACTTGTAAATAACTCTTTATAGGCTTTTGTCTTGAAACAGGATAGGTTTCATAGATATCGTTTATAACATCTAAAAC
>JAGLEA010000111.1 GCA_023145315.1 Psychrilyobacter sp. | reverse complement strand
ATTTCTATCAATCATATAGTCATCCCACTTTGTTGCTGTTTTTTCAAAAAGAGTAAACAGGTGTTTTTTGATTAAATAGTTTGTTAAAAAATGCATTCCTACTGCAATTATAAGTGTTGTTATTAAAATTAATGATATTAACATTATTTTTTCGTGTTCTGGGTTTGTCCCCATTATACCTAAAAGGTATTTGTAAAATTTTATCATCTCTAATTATCTCCTAATTTACTTACTTTAATTTTTCTTTCGTATTTATTCTAAATCTATATTTCTTTTTTGCCCATGATATCCAATGTGGTCGTGAGATCATCCCTCTACCTACAGCTACAAGATCTAACATATTGTTTTCTATTAGAAAGCTTGCATCATTCTCTGTTTTAATAGCTCTTACACCTATTATAGGCACCTTCACATGCTTTTTAATCTCTACTCCTAAATATACAACCCAATCAAATAGAAAATCTTCTGGAAGCTCTATTTTACAATCTTGCTTATATTCAGGATCTGGAACTCCACTGGACACATGGATTAGATCAATACCCATTTTTTCCAATTCTTTTGCTATATATATTCCATCTTCTAATTTAGGTTCATTCCCGCCTATTCGTATTCCCAATATAAAATTATCATTAAACAAGTGTTTAGTTCTTCTAATTAGTTCTCTTGTAAAATATAATCTATCTCCATATTTATCAGTTCTTGTATTCCACAGTTTAGAGTGTAGCTGTGATATTAAATAGGTGTGAGCTCCGTGAATCTCTACACCGTCAAACCCACATTTTTTAGCTCTTATAAAAGCTTCTATAAATTCATCTAATATAGAATCTAACTTCATTTCTGAAACATTAGATATCTCCTCTTTATATCCTGCATGATGAATTTGAATGAGAGTAGGAGTTTTATATTTTTTGCATACTTCTGCTATTTTACTCAATCCATCTATAAAGCTGTCATCCCATATACCTATTTGGTTGTTCCTCAATTTTCCATCTTTTGCTACACACGAAGCTTCTAATATGATCATCCCTACACCATTTTTTGCAATTTCACCATACCACTCTATTAATCCAGGCGTCACATATCCATCTTCTCCAATAAGGCTAAACCTTACCATTGGTGGGAGAACCACTCTATTTTTCAAAACTATATTTTTTATTTTAAACTCTGAAAATAAATTAATTTTTTCGACATTCATATCTAATAACCTCTTTAAATACTTTTATACGATTTCTTTTAAGTGTGAGCATGTATAGACATCTACATTTGCATCCACCTTATAAATAACATCTTTTCTCTCTACAATAATTTTTATTCTTCCTTTTAGCTCTTCATCTTCTTGAATTGTTTCAAGAAGTCTTTTGGCAGGATTAATTGTAATAGGATGCCCAACAGCCTTCATCATTGTTAAATCACCAGTAGTATCACCATATGCATATGAATCCTCTAAGTCTATATTATATTTTTTTACAAATCTATCTATGGCTTTTTGCTTACTTTCTGAATCCCACATAGGAGTTGTTTCGCCAGTAAATTTATTATCTTCTATATGATATATAGTCCCACAAAAATCATCAGCTTCGTATTTTTTTGCCATCTTTTCAACTAAGAACTCTGGACTTCCTGAAATAAATATAACTTTATGACCCTTTGATTTATGCCATTTAATTCTATCTCTAGTATATTTATAAACTCTTCCAGCCTTTACATTCATCACTTGTTTAGCTGCAAATTCACTTTCCTCAATTGTAATTGTTTTTATAGCTTCTACATACGAGTCTACAACTCCTAATAAATATTCGTCGTATTCTCCTTCTCTATGATCCCACTGATTATATAAAGCTTTTACCTTGTTTTCCCACTGCATAGGATCTATAAGTTCGTATTTTATCAAACGTTTAAAATGTTCTGTTAAAAGTGAATCCCTATATATTGTTCCATCAATATCAAAAAATGCGACTTTCATAAATACCTCCATAATAATACAATTTTAATTAATCTTAGTTCAGTATATCATTTTATGTAAAATAAATCCCTCTATTTTATGCTATAATAACCCTATACTTAGCAATACTAGGAGGCAAAATGAAAACTAAACATAAATATGACAAGTTAGACGAACACATGAGCGCAGTTACCCACCTCTTAGGAGCTGGAATGGCTATTACAGGCTTTGCTTTTCTACTTTCCCATGCTATTACAGCTGGTGGGGTAAAAGAGATTATAGGCTTTACAATTTTTGGAATTTCTACTATACTTCTATATCTTATGTCTGGAATATATCACATTTTACCTCCAGGAACACCCCGAAAAGTCTTTAAAATTTTAGATCATTCTGCTATATATATTCTTATTTCTGGTTCTTATACCCCATTTTTATTCCATTTAGAAGGAGCTACAGGATGGATTATCCTGATTATTCAGTGGAGTTTAACAACTATTGGTGTATTATTCAAAATTAAATTTGCAGGAAGATTTCAACATCTATCTACATTTATCTATCTATTTATGGGATGGATGATTGTCTTTGTTTTCAGTAACCTAAAAGATCACCTTAATAGTACATCACTGAACTATCTTATAGCTGGTGGAGTTTTGTATAGTATAGGAGCTATCTTCTATTCACTAAAAAATTTAAAATTTAGTCATGTAATCTGGCATTTTTTCGTAATAGCTGGAACTACATTACATTATTTAGCTGTATATAATTCACTATAATAAAAGGTGCTAAATTTTAATTTTTAGCACCTTTTTTTGCAATCTACTTCTAAAGTATTTTTTTAACCTTTGGAAAATAAAC
>JAGLEA010000110.1 GCA_023145315.1 Psychrilyobacter sp. | reverse complement strand
GAGAAATATACAAGAAATACATTAGATTTAAGTGCAGTATTAGCAGTAAAAAAACTGAGTCATCTACCTGTAATAGTAGATCCAAGTCATGCAACGGGAAAGAGATTTATGGTTAAAAAATTAGCAATGGCAGCAGCAGCAGTAGGAGCAGATGGACTAATGATAGAAGTTCATAACGACCCTGAAAATGCACTGTGTGATGGAGCACAATCGCTAAGACCAGAGCAATTTGAAGAATTAGTAATAGATGTAAAGAAGATATTAGAGGTTGTAGAAAAAAAGATGTAATGATATAGATAAAAGGGGGATATAATGGGGAGTAAAACATTAACGATAGTAGGACTAGGGCTCATAGGTGGTTGTTATGCAAAAACTCTAAGAGAGGAGTTTGATACTATCTATGGAATTGATCTAGATGACCTAGCTTTGGCGTATGCTAAAAGAGAAAATGTGATAAACGAGGGTTATAAAGAAGCTAAAATACCTATTTCAAAAAGTGATATTGTAGTGATTTGTTTATATCCTGACCTCCTTTTAAAATTTATTGAAGAGAATAAAGAAAATTTTAGACCTGGGACTATAATAACAGATGCCATAGGTATAAAAGGAGATACAATAGAAAAAGTTTTAGATATGTTACCTAAAGGTGTGGATTTTGTGGGAGCTCATCCTATGGCAGGTAGGGAAGTACAGGGAGTTTGGAATTCAGATAAAAAAATATTTAGAGGCGCTAATTTCATAATAACTCCTCATCCAAAAAATAATGAAGAAAGTCTAAATATAGTAGAAGAGATGGCAGTAAAAATGGGATTTAAGAGTGTTACTAGGGTAACTCCTAAGGAGCACGATGAAATTATAGCTTTCACAAGTCAATTAACTCACGCAATAGCTGTATCACTAGTTAATTCAGATGAGAAGAACTTTGATACAAATGTATTCATAGGAGATTCCTATAGAGACCTTACTCGTATAGCGATGATAAATGAAGACTTATGGGATAACCTATTTATGGGGAATAAAAAAAATTTAATAAAAAAAATAGAAAAATTTGAAAAAAGTCTAAATATACTAAAAGATGCTCTGAAAAAAGGTGATAGTAAAACTCTAAAAAATGAGTTCATAAGATCTACAAAACGAAGAAAGGAGATACATTAATGGAAAAACTACATATAAATTTAGGGGAAAAATCATATGATATTTTTATAGAAAAAGGAGTATTTTCACAAGTAGGAGAATATATAAAAAAAATATATAAAAATAAAAAAATAGTTGTCGTTACAGACACGAATGTAGATAAACTATATGGTGATCAACTAATAAAAACACTAGTTGAATCAGGATTTTTTCCAAAAAAAGTAGTTTTTATAGCAGGAGAGGAAAATAAAAACTTTACCACACTAATAGATGTACAGGAAAAGATAATTGATTGTGGAATTAAAAGAGGAGATCTTTTGATTGCCTTTGGTGGTGGAGTTGTAGGAGATCTAGCAGGATTTGCAGCATCTACCCTATATAGAGGGATAGATTTTATTCAGATACCAACGACACTATTATCTCAAGTGGACAGTAGCGTAGGTGGAAAAGTAGCAGTAGATACAAGTCGAGGAAAAAATCTAGTAGGAAGCTTTTATCAACCTAAATTGGTATTGATAGATCCAAATTTATTAGAAACATTAGAGAAACGAGAAGTAAGAAGCGGTATGGCCGAGGTAATAAAATATGGTGCTATATATGATAAGGAATTTTTTAATTTTTTATTAAAAGAGAATAATTATGAAAATATAAGTAAAAATATAGAAAAAATAATAAAGCGATGTTGTGAAATAAAAGCTAAAATAGTAGAGATAGATGAACTCGATACAGGGATCCGTATGATATTAAATTATGGACATACTCTAGGACATGCTATAGAAAAACATTATAACTATGGGAAATATACCCATGGAGAAGCTATATCTATAGGGATGTATGAGATAACAAAAATTAGTGAAAAATTAGGAGTAACTAGTGCAAATACAAGTGAGAAAATAAAAGAAATATTAATTAAATATAGATTACCAGTAGAAGATAAAGTAGAAACAAAAGATTTAATAGAAATAATGAAGTCAGATAAGAAAAATATATCTGGGATATTAAACTTTATATTTTTAAAGCAAATCGGTGAAGTAGAGGTTATAGGAGTAAAAGAGGAAAAATTAGAGGAAATAATCTTAAATATAAATAATTAGTAGAAAATTAAAAGGGATGGTAGTTTGATGAAATTGGAATTAATACCAAGTAAATTAGCTGGGGATATAGTAATACCACCATCTAAAAGTTTAGCACATAGAGGGATAATAGCGGCATCATTAGCAACTGGTAAAAGTAAGATAACAAACCTTAACTTTTCAAACGATATAACAATAACTACAGATGCTATGAAGGGATTAGGAGTAGATATAGAAGTATTTGAAGATTATGAAATTATAAATGGGAAAGAAAAATTAAAAAGAATAAATAAAGTTAT
>JAGLEA010000011.1 GCA_023145315.1 Psychrilyobacter sp. | reverse complement strand
TCTTTTTTTTCTTTAATATTATTTCTCGCTTCTGATAATTTTTCTAAAAGACCATCCGTTTCCTCATATTGTGAAACTATAGTCGATAATTCATCCTTTATAGTGGATTCTTCTTTAGATAAAAATTTATCTATTAGTTTAATATGATTTCCCTTATTAAGTAACATTTGATGTGAGTGTTGCCCTACGATGTCCACTAAAGTTTCCATAATGGCTTTTAGATTACTAATAGGAACTCGTCTACCATTAACAAAAGCTTTACTTCTTCCATTAGACTCCATCCTTCTTTGTACTATAAGTTCGTCATCTTCTACATCTATACCCATCTTTTTTAACTCTATTATTTGATCTGCATCTGCATCAAAAACCCCTTCTGCCAAAAGATAATCAGCACCATCACGAAGCATTTCAGGATTTGTTTTTTCACCAATAAGTAAATTTATACCTGCTAAAATAATAGATTTACCTGCACCAGTTTCACCAGTAAGAGCTATTAATTTGTCTTTAAAGTCTAATTCTAGTTTTTCTATAATCGCTAAATTTTCAATTCTAAGTTCTTTTAGCATATATTATCTCCCCACTTTAGTTTTTCTCGTAAAACAGAATAATAATTTCTAGATTTTGGTAGAACTAATTTAAGTTTTTTATCTGAATATTTTACTTTTATTGTATCATCTTGAGTAATTTTTATAAAATCACTCCCGTCTATAGTTACATAGGCATCTCTCTCTTCCTCTTTTAGTTGTAAAGTTAGTTCTTCCTTACCATCTACAATAATAGGTCGTGTGCTAAGATTATGAGGTGCTATAGGTGTTATTAGTAGAACATCTAAATTTGGTCTAACAATAGGCCCACCTGCAGATAGAGAATAACCTGTAGATCCTGTAGGAGTTGCTATAATCAATCCATCAGCACGATAGGTGTTGATATAGTGCTCACCTGTTAATCTTATTCTAATCAAAGTTTGCATTACAGCACCTTTTGCTAAAACTACTTCATTTAATCCTATATAAGTTTTTCCACGGACTTCTACTTTCAACATATGTCGCTCTTCTAATTCATAATCATCGTCTAAAACTTCTTTATAAACTTTTAAAGCTTCTATCCTTCTCACATCAGTTAGAAACCCTAAACTTCCCATATTTACAGCAACAACAAATTTGTCGTGTTTAGCAATGGTTCTACTTGCTCGAAGTAAAGTTCCATCTCCTCCAATTACAACTACAAAAGATGATCCCTCAACCTCCTCTTGTACATGAACATCATTATTTTCAAAGAATTCTTTTGATATTTTATAAAATTTTACAGCATCTTTTTTAGATGTATTGTAAATAATACAAACTTTTTTTCCCATTCTTTCCCCCTTTCTAAAAATAAACTAGTTCAAATATTAAAAATTATTTGGATTAGAAGCTTTTAAGTTAAATCTCGTTTCATAATATAGATATGATTTTCCATCTAAATTTAACCCTAAAATTCCAATTTCTTGACCTTTTTTTACTGTATCTCCTATTTTTACATAACTTCTAATTAGGTTTCCATAGATAGTGATCAAGTTATATCCGTGATCTATCATTACTACTCTTCCCATATTCATGAACTCACCTGCAAATATCACTTTACCTTTATTACCAGCATGGACACGGTCTCCTAATTTCCCTGATATTTCTTGTCCTGAACTTCTAACTCCACCAGCTTTTTTACCATTAAATCCTATTACAACTTTTCCTGAAATAGGTTTTCTAAAGCTACCTAGATTCTTTGCAACGGTAGCATAGTTTACATTCCCCAGTTGTTTAGTTCGTGCTTTTATTATATTATTTATCTCTTTTTCTATTGCGTTTCTTTGCTTTTGTAGACTACTAATAGAATTTTTAGCTTTTGCTGTATTTGCTGTTGTAGTCGCTTTGTCACTATTATATTTTTGGATTAGTTGATTGTGTTGCTTTATTTTTAGTTCTTGTTCTTTTTCTTTACTAGCAAGTTGTGACTTAAGGGTTCGTAAGTTCCGTTGCTCTTTTTCTATATCATTTTTTACATTTTGAATATTATGGCGAACACCCTTTATCTCCTCTTGTCTATCTTTATTTGCTTGTAATACTTTCTTAAAGTCTCGCATCTCTTTTTCATCTGTAATTTGATTTCTTTGCAGAGCTTGTAGTATTACTAGATATTCATTTTCTTTAATAGTAAGCTCGTTAGAACTAAATTTTAAATTTCGTTTTCCATAATCAATTTTCCTATTTACAATATTTATTTTATCGTTTAAAACCTTTTTTTCATCCTCTAAAATCTTTAATTCTAACCCTACCCTAGTAATTTGATCTTTTAAAGTTTCTGTTTGCTTATTTAAGGTTTTAATCTTCTCTGTATTTTTTTTAATCTCTTCATCTTTTCTCTTAATCTCATTCTCTATCTTATTTATTTGGTTTTTTTTCTCGTCTAGTGTACTAGCAAATAAATTTAAAGAATAAAAAGTAAGGATAAGAAATAATATTATTTTTTTCATAATTACCTCTTTCTTTTGGTGATATTAATAGAGATAAATGGATATACTATACAAATAATAGCAATCACTATTCCAACTACTAGAGTTATTATCGGAGTAACTACTAGTATGTCTAACCCTGGAACTTCTGTCCTAATAATTTCATATAAATTTAAAAATATTAAACTTCCTATAACCGCTGATGTAATAAATTTTATATTATTAATAAAATAATATGGCTTTAAAACTTCTTTCTTAGATAAACCAAGATAAATTTTTGATTCAATATCGTGTTTTTGACTAAGAACAGTACTATGCATAATATTGAATATCATTATTTTTATAGGGATAAAAGTTATTAATAGGAGATAGAAAATATAAATCTTATTTTTTGAAATTCTATTATCTAAATTTTTAGAGTTAGCCTCGTTAACTATTATTTCTTTCACTCCATCGATCTCTTCACTTATAGTCTGTACACGCTCTATATTTTCCCTTCCATTTACACGAACGGTAAAAGAATTTAGTAGTGGATTCTTAATACCCGTACTATTGATACCTAAATTTTTAGTAAGTTTATCTAGTGCTTGTTCCTTATCTATATAGCTAAGGCTTTCGACACCATCAATACTTAACACTGACTCTTCTAACTTTTCGATACTATTTTTCGAAACATTATTATTAATATATAGAGTGAAATTATAATTTTTTTCCATTGTTTTATTTATTTTGTGTAAATTATACATAGATACAAGACTTAAATTTAAAAATATAAACGAAAAAACAAGTGTTGTAAAGCTCAGCGTATAGTAAGTTATATTTTTTTCTATTAATTCTTTTACCTCAGTATTTATTTGATTTAATTTTTTAAACATTTAAAATTTCTCCCTTTTCTAAAATATATGTTTTTTTATTAGTAATCTGGTCTAGAGCTTTATTGTTTGATAAAATCAATATAGTTTTTCCTTTACTATTTAACTCATCTATATATATGATAAAACCATTAACTTGATCTTCTGTAAAATGTTTAAATGGATTATCTAAAATAATAAATTCTGACTCTATAATCAGAGCTCGTGCAATGTTTAACCTTTGTTTTTCAGCTAAACTCAATCTTGAGGTTAAAGTTTCCTTTTTATTTAATAACCCAAACATTTTTAAATGCTTCTCTCCTTTTTTTAGTAACTCACTTCTTTTTAAAGTTGTTTTAATCTGGAGTGGGAAAATAACATTTTCAATGGTGTTTTTACTTGATATTAATTTGAAATTTTCAAAAGAGATTCCAAATTCCTTAGTATGTACTTCTCCTGATTTAGGTAATTCTACTTTACATATCAAATCTATAAGTTTATTTTTTTCAAAACTTGACTTGTAAGTTAGGTGAATAAGCTCCCCTGGTGATAGGTTTAAATTTAGATTTTTTAGAAGTGGATTTTTTTCACTTGTAGATATATTTTTTAACTTTAACACTATAAAATCCCTCCTTTATATTTTTATACAGTATTTTATATTCTAAAAAAAAGAATATTTATTCACTTTAAATTATAACAATATTAGGAGGGTAAGGTCAATTTTAAATTTTATTTCTTGATTTTACTGTGTGTTTACCTTATTATTATATAGATAAATTAATTTATATAAACAGGAGAATTCTATGAAAAAAATAATCATTGCTGAAAAGCCTAGTTTAGGTAGAAATATTGCTAAAGCTTTAGGATTAAACAAAAGAGGAAATGGATATATAGAAGGTGAGAAATACATAGTTTCTTGGGCTTTTGGTCACCTATTTGGATTATCAAATGTAGATGATTATTACAATAAGAAGATGAAATGGAAAGATGTTCCTTTACCTTATGTACCTTCAAAATTTAAATTTAAGTTAAAAGAAAATAAAGGTATAGCAGAACAATATAATATTCTTAAAAATCTAATTGAAAGAGAAGATGTCGATGGAATCATAAATTGTGGCGATGCTGACAGAGAAGGTCAGATAATTATAGATTTAATTATCAAAGAAGCTAAAACAAAAAAGGAAATCTATAGATTGTGGTTACCAGAACAAACAGAGGAAACAATAAGAAAAGAAGTCGGAAATATGAAACTGAATAAAGAATATGTAAAATTAGCTTCTGAGGGATACTCTAGAACTCTTATGGACTGGTTATTCGGAATTAATCTAACTAGGTATATAACTCTAAAAAGTGGTCAACTAATGCCCGTAGGACGAGTGCTTATACCAGTATTAAAATTTATCTATGATAGAGATATATCTATAGAAAAATTTATAAAAGAAAAATATATTCAATTAGAAAGTCGGTGTGAGAAAGATAAAGTAGAATTTAAACTTACTCTACCTACAAAATTTTCATTAGTAGGAAAAAACAAAGAAAAAGATAAAGCTGATAAAAAAATGGAGGAATTAAATAGATTAGAGGGAATTGTTTTATCAAAAGAGGATAAAAACATAAAAAAACAACCGTCAAAATTATTTTCACTATCAACTCTACAAGCTCAACTATCGAAAAAAAATAAGATAGATTTTAAGAATTCATTAGAAGTGATTCAAAAATTATATGAGAACGGATATATAACATACCCTAGAACAAATACAGAATATTTAGCAGTAAATGAAAAAGGAAAAGTTAAGCAATTAATCAAAGCTTTATCGGGAAAACATAATGTAAAATTTAAAGATTCTAAAAAAATATTTGACGATGAAAAAGTAGAGAGTCATAGTGCTATAATTCCTACAATGAAATTCCCGAAAAATAATCTGAATGCCATAGAGCTAATAATCTATAAGACCATAATATATAGATTTATATCAAACTTTTT
>JAGLEA010000109.1 GCA_023145315.1 Psychrilyobacter sp. | reverse complement strand
CATCTCTCGACGAATAGCATTAGGCCCATCTGCAGCTCCTATTGCTCCTTTATTCCTTTCTACACCTTCATCACTAGAAAAGCCAATAAAACATATAGCTTTTTTAAATTTTAAATCTTCTAAATTCCCTTCTAAATCAATGGTTTGGACAGTTTGATGCCATCTCAACGCTTCAGTATCTGTTCCATCAATTCTACCATTCCAAACATTTTTTTTTACTTTTCTATAGTTTTTATAAAACTCTTTATTTATATATTCATATTTTTTTAATATGTCCATTTATTCCCCCTCTTTTCTTAATAGAATAAATTTATTTATTTCTATTATCAAATATTATTAGATCGTAGATGTCTTTTTTTATAAAAGGACTACCTACCTTCTTTTTAACTTTTCCCCACATCTCTTTAAATTCTTCGAAATCCATTCTTTTTATAGCTATTACTGTTTCTTTTAAGTATTTTATATCAGCTTTACTCATGGCTACACCATATATTAAACTTTTCTTAATATGATAATAGTTATCCTCATCTAACTCTGTCAAATCATAATAAAAGCCAAGAAAATCATCAGGAAGATTTTTCTCTTGATATATTACCCTTCTAACTTCGGTTACGATATAGTTTAATGATAAATCTTTTCTAATTTCACCATGTCGAGATCCTTCAAATTCAAAAAATGGAAGAAAAACTTGATACATATGAAAACTTCTCATAGATTTAGTAAAAGCATACATTTTTTTTAATGTTGGATGCATCTTTTCATCAGTTCGTTTTAGACCTTTATTAACTACGTATGTACTCCCTATATGAGGATACAAAGTTACTGTAAAATCCTCTGAATGAACAAAATTAATTACTTGCTCATTATATCGTAAATTTTTTTTAAATCTATCTATAAATTTTCTTGCATAAGTTAGTTCTGCATATATTCGATCTTCATCAAAGCAATCTGATATTAGTGCTTTGGGACTATTAATAAGTTCATTTTGTTTTTCTTCTTTTTTATTTAAAAAAGGTAGTAATGGTCTAGTCGGTACTGTTAATAACGATTCAAACTTACTTGCTAATTCCTCGGTTATCTCTATTTTAAAGTTTATTTTAGAAAACTTTTTAATACTTTCTTTATCTTTTATATAATCTTTTTTCTTTAATATTCGTGTCAAATGAGCAAAATAATTTGCTTCTAATTTTTTATATATAGTTTTGTTGTTTTTTAAACCTGGATGCTTTTCATCTATAATTGTTTCAAAGTTCATAAAATCATAGATACTCAATATTCCAGATTTATTTATTCCAACAGCATTCCAAGTATATACTTTAGGAATTATCCCTTCTTTTAAATCTGATATTAAAGCCACATATTGTGCTATTCCACCACCTAATGAATGACCTGTCAATGCTATTTTTTCATGATTTTCTTCTCTAATCTTTTCGTAGAAGGCAACTCCTTGTTCAAATTGTTTTGGCTTTTTATCTACTCCTATCATTAGGTCTGTTTCAATAAAATCTTTATATGCATCTCCTAAGTTATTCAGCTCTGTACCTCTATAAGCTATTACTATTTCACCATGTTTTTCAAATGCTACAGCATAAAATCCAGTTTTATCACTACCGAATTTATAGGTTTCGTCTTGGATACCTATAATTTTCCACTCAGATAAAAAAGAAAAAAATGTTTTTTCAAATATATCTCTTCCACCGTATGACCACACTTCATTTGGGAACGACATCAACCTTGCTTTAGAAGTTTCATTTGTAAATAACGCTTCTTCTAAAGTTGATCCTATATCTTCCTCTTTAAAATTTCCATATGATAAACCACTTAGTATTAAATAATCTAATTCCTTGATCATGATTAAACCCCTTAAAATATAATCCTTAATAAAATATAGGTCACAAAAGTCCCTAAAACACTGCCAGCCAACACTTCTAATGGGGAATGAATCTTCCCTTCTATCCGTGATTGAGCTACTAATAGTGCAATTCCAAAGCTTAGTATTGTAGCTATAATACTATGTGTTGAGTAAGATATCCCAACCCATAGAGAAAATGCTATAGCTGAATGTCCACTAGGCATACCTCCTTGCAAAGGTGTCCCTCTTTTATAATATGCTTTTACTGTAAAGACTAGAATAACTACAACTAATACTATCAATACTAAAGTATCTATATATGAATTTTTTAATAATCTAAATAATTCATTTGTTTCTTTCTTTAATACTTTACTAAACACTATATACCCTACAAATACTGCATTAAGTGAAACGATAACTACAGCACCTGCTGCTACATCTTTTGCTTTTTTAGCTAATGGGTGATATTTTGTAGTTGTTAGATCCACACAAGCTTCTATCGCTGTATTTATTAGTTCTGCAAAAAAAACTAATACAATCGCAAAAACAATATCTTTTAATCCTGATCCACTAACTCCAAAGATTAGACACAATATAATCACTAGCATAGCTACAGATATATGAATCCTCATATTTCTCTCTGTTTTAACAGCTGTTATCAAACCCTCTATCGCATAGTTAATACTTTGAGTTAATTTAGTATTTTTTTTTAGTTGTTTCCCCATAAAGTCTCCTCAATTCTCATAAAATTCTAAATATCTCTACTGTAACCATGTTTTTTTAAAATTTCTTCCTCTTTTTTTCTCATTATTTTTTTATCTTCTAAATCAATATGATCATATTTTAACAGGTGTAATAATCCATGTGTTAAAACATAATAAAATTCCCTTTTAAAATTATGTCCATAATCTCCAGCTTGTTCTTCTACTCTTTCTAAAGATATTACAATATCACCTAATGTTGTATAAGGCCCTATTTGAAAATCATCTTCTGTATCTAAATATGCAAAAGAAATAACATCTGTGGGTTGATCTTTTCCCCTATATTCTTTATTCACACTTTGAATATTTTCATTAGAAGTTAGAAGCAGAGAGATATATAGTTCTTTCTCACTTTTATATTCCTCTTCTACTACAGTTTTTATATAATCTTCTACACTTTCTAAATCAATAAACTCATCATAACCATCAATTCCCTTAGTTAGTTCTACTGTTATATTCATATTTCTCCTATTTTAAATTGCATTATATTTTATTATATCTAATTATTTCTGTCCTGGATACTTTAGCCTAACATGATGTATACTCATAAGTACCTTTGTAAAAGATTTTATTATTATTTCAATCTCTTTAAATGTTAGATCTGCATCTGATAATTGCTGTGCTTCAATCTTTGTATCTATTATTTTTCTTATCATTTTTTCAATAGTTACTGGTGTTTTGTTATCTATTGATCTTACTGCAGCTTCTATAGAATCGGCTAACATTATTACTGCTGACTCTTTACTTCTTGGTTTAGGTCCACTATATCTAAAATCATTTTCATTTAACCCTGGGTTTTCCTGTCTAGCTTTATTGTAAAAATAGGCTAATAATGTTGTTCCTTGATGCTCATACATAATATCTCTAATCTCTTTTGGAATATTATGCTCCCGTCCCATTTCATCTCCATCTTTTGTATGAGATGTTATTACAAGAGTACTCATGGTAGGAGTCAGATTATTATGAGGATTTATCCCATCTGATTGATTCTCTACATAAAATTGTGGTCTTTTCATCTTACCTATATCATGATAATAAGAAGCTACTCGTGCTAGTGCACTGTTACCCCCTATTATTTCCGTAGCTTGCTCTGATAGAGTAGCTACCATCATAGAATGATGAAATGTACCTGGTGCTTCAATTGAAAGCTTTCGTAAGAGTGGATGTGATAGGTCTCCTAATTCTAATAATTTCATATCTGTTAAAATATTAAAAGTTCTCTCAAAATAAGGTAGGAGTGCTATCGTTAACATTCCTGTTAATACACCAGATAAAAGTACCAATCCACCTCTAATAATACTGTCTATAAACTCCATATTTACTGCAACTGCTATGGAAAGCACTATAAATACTTTTGCCACACCAATATATACTCCAGCATTTATAATATTTGTTCTATTTTTTATCTTAGTTACTAAATATAAAGAAATAATTAGACTAAGTATTTCAACAATTAGATATTCTATGTTATACCCATTTAATGGTATAGAAAATAATATTAAAAATATCCCTATAATTAAACTAGTTCTAATATTTATTAATATTCCTAATAATATAAATATACTTTCAATAGGTAAGATATATTTCCATGTAGGAGTTATAAATCTCAATGTAAGGATACCTACTAAAATTAGTATAAGTATTGCACTGTAGGAGTTTCTGTTCCTAATTTCCTTAAAAATAAACTTCAATCCTACGATTCTAAAAATAGTTGATAATATTACTAAATATAAGAATGTCCCAAATAGCTTAATCACCTTACTTGTATTTCCATATAATCCCAAATGCTTTAATATTGATACTTTCTCAGGCGATACTACTTCTCCTTTTTTCAAAATTATTGTACCTGCTTTTATACGTATAGTAACATCTTCTAATTGTGTTACCTTTTCTTTTAACATTTTTTTTGTCTTTTCTACATCTAAGATATAATTTGGCTTTAAAAACGCCCTCATAAAACCTTCTTCATACACATCTAAAACTGGAAGCTCCTCAAAAGAATTATTAAACATAATAACGTTTTCATCCTTTTTAATACCATTTTTATATAAAGTATTCATATTTGTAATATACTCACGTTCTAATTCTGTTAATTCTTTAGCAGTTTTTTTAAATAAGTAAGAAAATTCTTTGTATGGAATATTCGTATACTGATCCTCTCTTTCGTATGCTTCACCAACATTTCTAAATTTATTCACACGGATATAATTAAAAAATAATTTTACCTCTTTTATGCTTTCCTCTCTGACACCGTCGATTTTTATATAAATTTTTGGATAATCTGCTAGCATTTTAGAGATTATTTTTTCTTTTGCTACACGATCTTTATATATAATATCTGTAGGTGCTACTAAATCAGTTGTTGCCAAATCTCCTAATTTTAGTTTACTTTCAAATATATATGTGTTTGCACTCAAGACTGTTATCATTAGAATGAGTAGTAAATACAATATTTTTCTTTTTACAACTTCTCTATCCGATATTTCTGTATCTTTGTTTCTATTGTCGTTATTATTATTTTTCTTCTTACTAGCCTTATCCTTTTTCTCAAATTCAATAGTCAATTTTCTACCAAAAATTTTAATTTTTTTCATATTTCCCTCCAATACCAATACTATATGATATCATCCATGTTTTTTATATGTATATTTTTTGTTGGAATTGATTTTATAAATAATCCACCATATCTTTTTGTTATAATTCTATTATCTAAAATAGTAATTACACCTCTGTCATCTCGACTTCTAATAAGTCTTCCCATTCCCTGTTTAAATTTGATTATTGCTTCTGGAATTTGATATTCCATAAATGCATTTTTTCCCTCTTCATTTAAATTTTCAATTATTGCCTCTACAACCGGGTCGCTAGGAACTTTAAATGGTAGCTTAACTATGATCACAGATTTTAACTTATCACCTTTTACATCTACCCCTTCCCAAAATGACGATGTCCCAAACAAGACTGGTTTACTACTCTTTTTATACATATCTACTAGCTGATTTCTAGGAGCTTCTCCCTGAATAAATAGATCAAAATTTTCCTTCTCAAAACTATCTTTTAACATAAAATAAAGGTAGTTTAAAGTTGAGTAAGATGTAAATAGTAAAAATGTATTTCCCTTAGTTCTCTTAACAAGTTTTTCTACAAAATCCTTTATTCCATCTAAAAAACCTCTCTCTGTAGGAGAAGGAAGATCCCGCGGAATATAAACTTTCATCTGTTTCTCATAGTCGAAAGGAGAATCTATTATTTTCTCCAAAACTTCTTCGTGAAGTCCTATTGATTTTTTAAAATATTCAAAACTTCCATTTATAGCTATAGTTGCCGATGTAAATACCATATGATCTAAGTTTGAATAGAGTATTTCATCTAGTTCATCACTAATTTTTAATGGTGTTGCTACAAACTTTACATTGCTTTTCTTTTGATTTAAAGAGATCCAATAGATAAAGTTTTTATCATCCATCTCCTTTATGAAATTATAGTTTGAAAAATAACTTTCAAGTCTTTCAGTATATTTTATAAAATCACTTATTAAAGCTGTTTCATCATCAATCTCTTTTAGCACTCTAGATAAGCTCTTAAGTCTTCTCATATATGAATTATATGAAAATAATAGATCCTCCTCAAAACCTTTTAGAGTTTCCCAGTGTTCCCAATGTTTTAATTCCTCTTTTCGAAGTCTTAAACTCATATTTCCTTGAGATTGCCCTGCAAAAGCTTCAATAACTTTTTGAAAATATTCATTTCCTCGTCTAGTTAATTCAATGTGTCGTGATACTAATTCGTCTGTTATCTCTTTTTTGATCTCATCGTATCCTTTATATTTAATATTTCTCAAATAATTTAACAATCCTGTGTACTTACTTCCATCTTTTTTCTTTCCCATATGATGGATATTATTCATTGTTTTATTAAATGAATATTTAGAAGCTTCATAAGAAAAATAGTCACGAGCAACATTCTCGATATTATGTGCTTCATCAAATACTACTAAATCATAGTCAGGTAATATAGAATACTCCGTATTAAATCCAACTTCCTTTCGTATAGATAGATCTGCAAAATACATATGGTGATTTGTAATAAGCACATCTGCTTTCTTTTTCTCTTCACGAGATTTCATGAAAAAACATGCCTCTTTGAAAGCACACTTATTTCCTGCACATATATCCGTTTCACTCATAAAGTTTTCCCACACTATGTAGTCAACTTCAAACGGGAGTTCCCCTTTATCACCGTGATCTGTTGACTTAAACCATTTCAATATATAATTAACTTGATCTTTTTGCGAAGCACTCATATCATCTATTTCATTGCTACCACCACTTCCTATACTAGCAGCTTTTCTATTACAGAGATAGTTTCCTCTCCCTTTTACTAATATATATGTGAACTTTTCAGTTAATAGCTTTTTTACTGTAGGAATATCTTTATATAAAAGTTGCTCCTGTAAATTTATTGTATTTGTTGTTATTACAACTTTTTTTTCATTTTTAACAGCCCACTCTATAGCTGGTATTAGATATGCTAAAGTTTTTCCTGTTCCTGTTCCTGCTTCTACAACGACTTTTTTCTCACTATTTAGTCCTTTTTCTATATGTTGTGCCATATGAAGTTGTTCTACTCTATATTCAAATCCTTTAAAAATTCGTGCTAATGGGCCTTTTTCCTCAAAAAATGGTACTATATCTATCTTTTTTAATTTAGTATTATTTACTTCTACCATAACATAGATATCGTCCACTTCATTATTTACTATATATGAAGCCCCATCTTTCTCATTAGAGTATACAGATGCAACTGCTACATCTGCATCTGATGGAAATAAATACCCTGATGGATGATTATGAATAATTACTTCCCTCTTTTTCATCCTTTTTAGAAGTGCTGGTACTGAACCTTTGTTTCCACGCGCTATTACTTCTACTCTATCTACAATACCATCTTTATTTGGAATACCACGAAAAAAAACCTCATTTCCATGAGCTTTTTCAATCTCTATTCTCATCTCTTCTATTATTTTTTTATCTAATTTTTCTAAAATCATTATATTCACCTTCTGTCATCTATTATACCATAATAAAAAGAGGCTAGGCCTCTTTTTAGACTAAATATTCACTTTTTTTGCTATATATATACTGGCTCTATAAATTCAAACCCTTTATTTTTTCCCTTTATAAGTTCAATCATAAAAAGTTTAGATTTTTTTGTAGTTTTACTAAAAACATTCTGAATCCTAAAAGTATAAAACCCAAATTTAGAAGCCTCATTTAACAATTCAACCATCCTCTCACTTCTATATATCAATGTTAGAGTTCCACCAGGCTTTAGGAGTCTTTTGCTCTCTCTCATTAACTCTTCTAAATCTAAGGTTATCTCATGCCTTGATATAGCTTTTATAGAGTTAGGGTTGATCTTCCCATTTGATTTTTTCATATATGGAGGATTACTTATAATGTAATCATATATATTCCCTCTATCTAGTTTTTTCACATCTATATTTATGACTTCTACTCTTTCTTCAATTCCGTTTTTTTCTATACTTTTATTTGCCATTCTAGCCATCTCATCTTGTATTTCTATGGCAGTTATTTTTGATATCTTTTCATTTTTAGAGAGTAATATTGATATAATTCCTGTTCCTGTTCCTATTTCTAGTAACTTTCCATATTTTAAAGGTTTAAAGAAATTTGATACTAAAATAGCATCTTCCCCAAATCTAAACCCTAATTTTTTTTGAAAAATATACATATCATCATCTAATGGTTCTAGTATCTCATCATCTCTCATTACTTAGCTTCCAATTTCTTTGCTACTTGTTCCTCTGAGTTTTTCTTTTTTCCCTTATAATTTTTTTTAGGTTCCTTTCTAGCTTCTTTTTTGTCAAAAGTAACTTCCTCTATACCTAATCTTATCCTTCCTTTTCCTTCTACATCAGCATATATATACTCATTTAGAGGGTTTACTCCTACAACTCTACCTCTCAATTCACCAAACATTATAGTTTGACCAATATTTGGGCATTTTAGAAGCGCTTCTGCATATTGTTGATATTCATATTTAATACAACATAACAACCTTCCACATGACCCAGATATTTTTGCAGGATTGATTACTAATCCTTGGTCACGAGCCATCTTTATAAGTACAGAATCAAATTTATCTATATACAGTCTACAACATAGTTCCTTCCCACAAATACCAACGCTACCTAAAATTCTAGCTTCATCTCTTACACCTATTTGACGCAATTCTATTCTCAGTTTAAATATTGTTGCTAGTTCTTTAACTAAATCTCTAAAATCAATTCTTCCCTCTGCTGTAAAATAGAATATTAATTTTGATTTATCAAATGTAAATTCAGTTGCTATTAACTTCATAGGTAAGGCATGTTTCTTAACTTTTTCTTTTCCTATCCCAGTAGCTTTCGCTGCTTCAGACTTTAATAATTCGTACTTCTCATTGTCTTCCTTCGTTGCTTTTCTAATAACTGATTTCAAAGGAAGAACTAACTTGTCTTCACTCATAACTTTTGGTGCCATATAAACTAACCCTATTTCTTTACCTCTAGCTGTATCTACGATAGCCCTATCACCTACAGAATACTCTACATTATCTACAACTTCAAAATAATATCTTTTTCTTGTTGTTTCAAACATTATTCCTAGTATTTTATATACTTTTTTTTCTTTTTTTGTTTTATCTTCTTCTACAACTTCCTCTTTTTCTACTATATCTTTCTTTAGTTCTTCTATTGCTTCTACTTTCTTATTACATGTATCATCACAAGGCAAATCACCACATTTTTCAGGTGCTGGCATACTAAATTCCTCGTTTGTATCTACTGTTTTCTCTAATTTTTCATTTTCTGATTTTTTACTTTCAATTTTTCCATCCTCTAGTTTTTCTTTTAATCTTAATGCCATTTTTTCCTCTATACTCATATCTTTCATTTCGTCCTCCTCTACATCAATCCCTCTTCTAGAAAACTAAAATAGCTTTCTGAGGTTATGATTATATGATCTAAAACACGTACTTCTACAGGCTCTAGTATTTTTTTTATTTTTTTAGTCATCTCAATATCTGCTTGAGATGGTTTTGGATTTTTTGACGGGTGGTTGTGAGATATTATTATTGATTTTGCATTATATTTCATACTTGTTTTTAGAATTTCACGGGGATATATTACACTTTTATCTATTGTTCCAAAAAATATATTTTCATCTCCTAAATACTTGTTTTTAGAGTCTAGGAATACAACTTTAAATACTTCTTTTTCTAATATTCCAATATCAATTTTCAAATATTTATATGTAGACTCTACAGAATTCAA
>JAGLEA010000108.1 GCA_023145315.1 Psychrilyobacter sp. | reverse complement strand
ACTCTCTTTCACACCTTTTATTTTTGCTTTCTTTAACTCTTTTAAGTCTACACTTAGTACATTTTCTAGATTCCCAAACTTTTCTAATAGCTCTTTCGCTATTGGTTTAGTATCCTGTTGTGGAACAACATAAAATAATAATGCTTCTAATATTTCATAATCTAAAAATCCATCTAAACCATTTTGCAATATCTTTTCTTTTACTCTTCCTCTATGTCCAGCGTGTGTTTTAATAGTTATTTTCTTTTCATTATCTATAAGTTTACCTCCTACTACCCTAGTATTTCATAAACTTCTTTGGGATTTTTCATCCTTTTCATTATCTCTAATCCACTTGCTATTATAGGATAAGCTAATACCGCACCAGTTCCCTCTCCCAGCCTCATATTCATATCTAAAAACGGTTTTATTCCTAATTCACGAGTAAGTATCGCCATTCCAGGCTCCTCGCTTTTATGAGTAGCAATCATATAGTTAGCACTTTTAGGCTCAATTTTCATAGCCAGTAATCCTGCTATACTTGATATAAATCCATCTATTAAGATTGGCTTAGAGTTTGCTGCACATCCTAGATAAAATCCAACCATACAGGCTATATCGAAGCCTCCTACACATCTTAATATCTCTAAAGGTGTGTTTCCAATTAATTCATATCTTTTTACAGCTTCCCTTATTATCTTTTTCTTTTTTAGAAGTCCTTCATCACTTAATCCGCCACCACGACCAACTATCAGATCTAAATCTTCACCTGTTAGTCCATATAGTATTGCACTGCTTGTTGTTGTGTTCCCAATTCCCATCTCACCATTTGAAAAAATATCATATTCTAGATTTTCTTCTACAATAGATATCCCTATTTCTATAGCTTTTATACAGTCTTCTAAAGTCATAGCTGGAGATTTCACAAAATTATTTGTTCCATTTTTAATTTTTTTTCTATATAAGTTTTTATACTTTCGTTTTATATCATCTTTGATTCCTATATCCACTAATTTAAGGTCTACATCTAGTGTGTCGCATAGTATTCCTATTGCAGCTACTTTTGACAACATAGCCTCTGACACTATCTTTGTATATTCAATAGGACACGATGAGACGCCTTCTTCCACAATCCCATTATCTGCTGCTGCCACTAAGTGTAACTTTTTAAAGATATTATAGTTTAAGTCACTTGTTATTCCTGCTATTTGAATAGCGATATCTTCTAATTTACCCAAACTTTTTATAGGTTTCATTTTTGAATCTAATTCTAATTTTGCTTTTTCTAAAATTAATTTATCTAATGAACTAATTTTTTTTAATGTTTCATCATATAATCCCATGAATATCTCCTATATTAATCCCCTTTAAAATCGGAAAACCATTAGCAAACTCAATCACAGATATACCAGCATAATTAGGAGAAAATTTCCAATATCCCTCTAATTTTTTAGAAAAATAATGACTTAAAATACAATTAATCACACCAAAATGACATACTACAACTATATTTTTATTTTCAAAATCTAAAGATTCTATAAAATTGATAACTCTATTTTGAAGTTCTTCTACACTTTCACCAGTTTCATAGTTATAAGTTTTCCAATTATCTTCCCATTCCTTCGCTGCCACTGGATATTTTTTTAAAATTTCTTCATATCCTAACCCTTCTAATATACCAAAATTCAATTCTTTAAGATTATCTTTCTTGTTTATCTCTAATCTATCGTTATTTATTATTTTAGCTGTTTTACTCGCTCTTTTTAATGGGCTTGTATAGATTGTCGAGTATTCAGCATCTTTCAATATTTCTTTTGCCTTATAAGCTTGCTTTACTCCTTCTTCAGTTAGTTCAGGATCAAGTTGTCCAAAAAATAAATTAGCTTTATTCAGTTCGCTTTCACCGTGACGAACTAAGATTAATTTACCCACTTACAGCACCAATTAATAGCACTAAAACTGTAGATATTTCTACCACAGCCCCTAAAGTATCCCCAGTAATACCTCCTATTTTTCTTTCCATTAACTTAGCAAAATAGATACCTAGTAAACTAATGATAATTAAAGATGTAATACCTATCATTCCTATGAAAGCATATGAATAAATAGCTGTAATTATAAACGAAATAATAACTCCATTTATAGTTGTTTCATCAACTAAACCTTTTCCCATTCCACTTGGTCTTGCATATTTTGCTACTCCACAATTTAAAACACTAATAAATCTAGAAATTACTGGCATAACTAATAAAACATATGGTGTACTATCATCTACTAAGACTTCCTTCATCAAGGTTCCTTTTAGTGCAAAAAATATTATTAAAGAAAGTGCTCCATTACTTCCAATTCTCGAATCTTTCATTATTTCTAGCATTCTTCTCTTACTTCTATAGCTAAATATTCCATCAAAGGTATCTGCTAATCCATCTAAGTGTAACCCACCTGTCAAAATTATTTCTATTAAAATTAGAAGAATAACTATTACTTCTGGGCTGTCAAATCGTTTATCTAAAAATAAATATGAATAGTATAATATTACTCCTATTACCATCCCTACTATAGGAAAAAATTTCATTGCCTTTCCCATTTCTTTTGGCTTATACTCTACTTTTGGTGTTGGTATTCTTGTCATAAATTGGACAAGTGATAAAAATCCTTTCATTTTATTCCCCCTATTTTAACTTTAACTTTAATCCTGAGACCACTAAATAAGCCTCTTTACTCTCTCTTGCCATCTTTTGATTAACTCTTCCTGATATGTCTCTAAAATGTCTACCTAGAGGATATGGTGGAACTAATCCCATTCCAAGCTCATTACTTACTATGATGAAATCACTCTTAGATTTTTTTATATAATCTAATAATTCTTCTATTTCATTCATAATTTCAGTTTCCATTAGATCTACTTCATTTGGTTTTACCATGTCCCAATCTACATTGTTTTCCAAAAGTAAATTACTCATCATATTAGTTAAACAATCTAGCAATACAACTTGATTTTCTACTTTTCCATCTAATAATTTTGGTATCCCACGATATCCCTCTATAGTCAACCAATCACTACCACGTTGTAGAAGATGTTTTTCTATTCTATTTTCCATTTCATTGTCATATGGAATTGCTGTTGCTAGATATGTTCTTGTTTCATATTCTTTTAGAGCAATTTTTTCTGCTAAGCTACTTTTTCCACTTCTTGCTCCTCCAGTTATGTATATAATCTTACCCATTATGCCCCCTAATGTTTTTTATATTAA
>JAGLEA010000107.1 GCA_023145315.1 Psychrilyobacter sp. | reverse complement strand
CTATTTGGGTAGATACTTACTTTTCATTAGAAGATTTTCTTTTTTTATTACTTTCTTTTTTTTCCACTAAATATTTACTCAAAAAAAAGGAGCTAATCTCGAAAGATTAACTCCATTAAGTTTTATTCCCAACCTGCTTCTACATGACTATAATCGCCATCTCTTCTCTTATAAACAACATTTAACTCTTCAGTTTCTGCATTCATAAAGATGTAGAATTTTTTTCCCATAGTTTCCATTTGTAAGATAGCTTCTTCAACTTCCATTGGTTTTGCCATAACTTTTGTAGAAACTATTTTTCTTGTTTTCTCTAAAGTAATACTTTTTGCTTCTGCATTAAATTCAAATTTCTTAATAGATTTAGCATGTTTATTATCTCTTAACTTTTCTTTATGCTTTGTTAATTGCTTTTCTAATACATCTACTACTTCATCAATCGCAGCATATAAATCTTTATCCGATTCTGTAGCTTTTATTTTAGCTCCATTCACATATACTAATACATCTGCAATATGAACTTCTCCTGATTTCTTATGCTCGGCTGATAGTGTGATATACACCTCTGCTATTTGATCAAAATACTTTTTGATTTTACCTATTTTTTTCTCAGCATGTTCTCTAATTGCTGGTGTAACCTCCAAATGTCTTCCGCTAATTATCATTCTCATAGACTTCACTTCCTTATTTAGAATTTTTTTAGTTAGGTTTTTTAATCCCTTCTAATAGAGTATACCCTATTTTTTGGAATTTCCTTTTATTTTTATTTTTTTAGTATTTTTTTGCGTTTTCCTCGCCTTTTAAGACTCTAAGTCCACCTTCTGCAAGTGCTAACATCTCATCTTCACCAGGATATACTTTTATTTCTCCTATAAATGATATTCTACTTGAAATATCTCCTACTATTTTTTTAGAGTATGCTATCCCACCTGTTAAAATTATTGCATCTACTTTTCCACTTAATACTGCAGCCATAGATCCTACTTCTTTTGCAACTTGGTAAGATAATGCATCTACTATTAATGCAGCCTTTTTATCTCCTGATTCTGCATTGCTAACTACTTCTTGCATATCGTTTGTACCTAAGTAAGCTACTACTCCACCGTTTCCTTTGATTCTTTTCTTTATGAAATCTAACTCATATTCACCACTTGTAGCCATCTTTAATAGGTCGCCAATAGGCAGTTGTCCTGATCTTTCAGGTGAAAATGGACCATCACCATCTAAAGCGTTATTTACATCTATTACTCTACCATTACTATGAGCTCCTACAGATACTCCTCCACCTAGATGTACAACTATTAAATTTAAATCTTTATAGTCTTTATCCATTTCTTTTGCTGCTCTTCTTGCTACTGCTTTTTGGTTTAGTGCATGAAATATACTCTTTCTCTCTAATTCAGGAATACCTGAAATTCTAGCTACTTCATCCATCTCGTCAACCACTACAGGATCAACAATAAAAGATGGCTTTGAAATTTTCTCACCGATTTCATTTGCGATTCTACCACCAAGGTTTGATGCATGTTCTCCTAGCACTCCGACTTTTAGGTCTGCTAACATCTCTTTATTTACTTCGTATGTTCCCCCTGCTATTGGTTTTAGTAATCCACCTCTACCAACTATTGCAGATAATTCTTCTAATTTTACACCAGATTCAGATACCGCATCTAATATAACTTCTCTTCTAAATTCTAACTGATCAGATATATTTTCAAATGGTGCTAATTCTTCATTTGTATGTCTAAGTGTTTTTTCAAATATTTCTTTTTCATCTTCATATATTGCTATCTTTGTAGATGTTGATCCTGGATTTATTGCTAATATTTTATAACTCATTTTTATCCCCCGTTATTTTATAGTTTTTATAATTTTCCTGCTGTCATTGCTCCTAATATTATAGAATTTAATTTTGTTTCCTCACTATCTGCTCTAGATGTCAAAATAATTGGTGCTGTTGCTCCTACTATAAGTCCTGCTCCTTTCGAATTAGAAAAATATGAGATTGATTTATATAGGATATTCCCACCTTCGATATCTGGTGCTAATAATATATCTGCTAATCCTGCTACAGGATGGTCCATCCCTTTATGCTTTGCTGCCTGTAGAGATACGGCATTATCTAGTGCAAACGGTCCTCCTACTATACAGTTTTCTATCTCTCCTCTTTTGTTCATCTCCTCTAACTCATGAGCATCTACTGTATCAGGCATCTTAGGATTCATTTTTTCCTTTGCACATATACAAGCTACTTTAGGAGTTTCTATCTCTAATGCTCTTGCTACTTTTACTGAATTTTCAATTATTTTTTTCTTAGTTTCTAAATCTGGTGCTATATTCATTGCTGCGTCTGTTACAAAAAATAATCTATCATAATTTTCTATTTCAAAGACTGCCACATGAGAGAGTATTCCTCCACCTCTTAGACCTATTTCTCTATCTAAAGCAGCTTTTAGAACTACCCCTGTATCCACTAACCCCTTCATCAACATATGAGCTCTACCACTAGAAACCTCTATTACTGCTTTTCTTGAAGCTTCTACATTATCTTTTTCATCTATTATTTTATAATTAGAAAGATCAATGTTATACTCTTTCGCTATCTCTTCTATCTTTACACTATCTCCTACTAATATCCCGTCTACAACACCTTTTTTTCTAGCTTCTTCAACAGCAAGTAGAACTTCTTTGTCCTGAGCTACTGCTACAGATATTATCTTTTTTTCAGACATTCCCTGTGCTTTTAATAAAATTTCATTAAAATTTTTCATTTATTCCCCCCTTCGCTATAAATTTAATCATAATTTGAACACTTGCAACAATTTTACTACATTTTATTATTTATTTTTTTTGAGAAAGCAAATTTTTATTTAATTCTTTTCTTTTTTTACTATTTTAATAAATCTTAGTAAGTTATCTCTTCCCAATCAACTCTTTCAATAACTTCTAAAACATTTTTAAGATTCATTTCTGGGTTTATAGTTCCAGCATATGAAATCGTTATTATAGACATACTCATTGCAAATTTAACTATCTCTCTTACATTCATCTTATTCATATAAGCATGAGCTAATCCTGCTACAAAAGAATCTCCTGCTCCAGTTACATTTTTTACAACAACATTAGGAGCTTTTGTTTTACCACTTAGTTTTCCATTAGTATAGTATACCCCTTCTGCATCTAAACTAATAAATACATTTTTTACACCTAGATCTAAAAAATATTTTCCTGCTCTTATCAGATCCTCATCATTTTTTATAGATATCCCAGATAAGATTTCTGCTTCTAATTTATTAGGTTTTATAGTGTGGAAATGTTTTATTAAGTGACTTACATTATTAGCTTTTTCACATGAAATAGGATCTAAAATAAATTTTGTTTTCCCCTTAAATTTTTTTAAAATATATTCTAAATTTTCTGGATCATCAGCATCTAAAAAAGTGTACTTTGAATTTTCTATAAGATCACTTTTTGAATCGATAAATTCCGTATTCATTGCATCTATACTTTCCATGTCTGCTACAGCCGACATCATCTCACCATTGGCATCTAGTATTGCCAAATAACTAGGAGTTCTCTCACCCTTTAATATCAAAGAATTCGACATATCATACCCTATTAACTCTGAATGATCTAACATTGCATGACCTTTTTCATCATCACCTAATATCGATATGAACTTGGTATTAATCCCAATTCTAGCCATATTTTCAGCAATATTTCTTGAGACTCCTCCAAATTCCATTCTGACTTTTCCTGGATTAGAATCCATACTTCTATACTTAATATTATTATTACAAATTCCAAATATATCAACAACTGATGCTCCAAAAACTAATATATATGGTTCATTTTTTTTATACATAAATAATTTACTCCTCTATTTTAGGCCCTACTTTTAAAGTGATTTTATACTTTTAGAAATCAGACTAAAAATTTGGTTTAATTTCTTCCTCTTCATCATATCTTAGATCAACAGTATTTGATTTTGAATACTCTTTTTCTTCATCTGACCAAAGGCAATTAACAGCTTTTGGAACCGATAAAAAAACATTTTCTGTAGGATTAAGTAAAGTTGCCCCTTTTATATAGATTGCACCACTTATAAAATCTAAAATTCTCTGACTTATTTTTTTATCTGTTGAAGTTAGGTCAATATGTAATATTTTTTCTTCTACTACTGAATTTACTATTCTTTTTGAATCCTCAAAAGTTTTTGGCTTTATTAAAACAATCTCATTCATAATTTTACTCCTCATTAATTTATTATTGGAATAATATTTTCTATTACATCCTTTTCTTCCTTTTTCTCTATATACATTTCATCACTTACTATAGATTGCTTTTTACTTATTTTTTCTTTTAGTAATTTTATTTCGGTGTCACTTTCTTTCACATAATCTCTATTTGAATAGTTACCCCTAGGCATTATACTCAATAAGTCTCTTCCTAATATTGACATTTCAGGTGCTAATTCATGTTTCAATCCTGCAATTGTCGCAAATTTTATTCCTTGATGAATTGCAACATCTACTCCTGCTTGTGTTAACCCTTTATTTAATTGATCATCATCACCACTTATTGCTCCACTTATTGTATTTATTGCAGAACTAATTCCATAATATTTTACCGCGACTCTCATTGGATTAACCCAGATTAATTTTTCAAAGTTGTACACTAGAAAAGTTGCCTTTATAGATCTATTGTGATAATAAGGATATGTCATAAGATTTAATTCATCTAAATTAGTATAAAGTAATCCGTCTACTCCTAATATTTCACAAACTTCTATAGGCCTCATAAATTGCAATTGCCCACCATCAGTGATACCAGCTTCATTGAGCAATCTATCTGTTTTTTCAGCATTTTGAATTTTATAACCTAAATTATTTTCGTCAAAATGGTTATACAATATTTCTCTAAATACAAATCCACCTGCAACATCATTTGTATTATTATTAATAGGGAGAACAGCTAACCTTGTTGGAGCTCTATAAGGAGTTGACTTTAATACCATCTCCTTAGTAGGAGCACACCCTACAAAGATCAAAAAAATAAATATTAATAAGATCCTATTTTTTTTCATATTACTTCATCAACTTTACTACACCAGGAAGCGAAAAAGCATCTCCTTCATACTTTAATGTTGAAGCATCTTCTCCTAAATATCCAGTAACCGTTGCCACTCCTATCTTAGTTTCTTCAAAACCTAAGAATTTACCATTAAATTCTATTGCTTCTCCTTGCTTATATACTCCTAATTTAGTTCCTATTGTAACATTACTCTTCTTTCCTGCATTAATATATAATTTATTTCCTGAAACTTTTGCAACATTTGCCATCCACGGTGATTTATCTACAGTTTTGATTATGTTATCCATTACATTTATTGCTGCTGCTCTAAACGCTTCTTGCTCTAATCCTTCATCATATCCACCAGTTTTACCTACACCAAGAGTTGTTCCATATTTTACATCTGATACTCCCTCTCCTTGATCTGATAATACTACTTCTCCTGTTCTTACATTTATCATTTTCATATCAAATGAAATTTCTGCTCTCTGAGTTTTACTAGTAGAAAAAA
>JAGLEA010000106.1 GCA_023145315.1 Psychrilyobacter sp. | reverse complement strand
CAGCGTCTTGGAATTTTCTTTCAGAAGCTAATTCGCCTTGACCTAAAGTATTTGAAAAGTTTATCTCTTGCATTACTTTACCTAAATCTTCTCTTTCTAAAACAATAAATCTATTACTCTTAACTAACTCTGTAGTCATAACATCAGTTAAATTATTACCTAATCTTCTACTTCCAAATCTTGTTTCATTTTTAAATTCTGCAATAACTACTTTTCTCTTTGGTGAAACAACACCACTTACTGAATCATACTCTCTTAAACTTTGAATTTTGTCATCTTTTCTGACGTTTGATTCTCCTTTATTTGAACATGCACCTAGTGTTAATGCTAATAGCATTATTAATATAACTTTTTTTTTCATTTTTTCCCTCCTAATTTAATTTCATCTGATTAATTACTATTTCCAATATCTCTTCTACACTTTTTTCAGTTTTAAATCCTGCAGCCTTCTTGTGTCCACCACCATCAAAATTATTAGCTAATTTATTCACATCTACATCATACTTTGATCGAAAACTTCCCTTTATAAAGTCACCGCTTTCTTTTAGGAATAAAGATACACTTGCTTTCTCATAAGATAGCAATAGTTCTCCTAATCCACCAGTGTCATCGCTTTCCACTCCTGCTTCTACCATATCTTTTTCACTCATATAATAATACACCAATTTCTCATTATCTTCAAATTTAAAATCTGATAGAACCTTCCCCATTATTTTTAATCTACCCATAGAATTAGTATTTGAGAAGTTTCTCACTATTTCACTTGGTTCTATACCATATTTCACTAAATTACTTGCCATTTTGAATACTTCACTTGTTGTATTTGAGTGTCTAAAATTACCCGTATCATTAACTAAACCGAGATATAATGATTCTGATATTCCATAATTTAGTTGGATCTTCATTTCGTTTAAAAAATTATATATAATCTCAGAAGTAGAAGATATATATTCTACATAGTTATAATCACCAAAATTATCATTACTCACATGATGGTCTATATTTATAACCACTGTATTTAAACTTTTTAGTTGCTCTACTTTACCTATTCTCTTATAATTTCCACTATCTAGACATATCATAAGATCAAATTCATACTTAGAGTCATAGTTTTCTAACTCCTCTATCAATATTGAATGTTTTAAAAAGTTTAAATTATCAGGAACTTTATCTTCTAAAATAAACCTGATTGTTTTATCTAAATAAATTTCACCTTTTTCATCTGCTTCCTTTTTCAATTCTTTATTTAGGTCACTTAACCCCAAAAGTAGCCCTAGACCACTTCCGACTACATCACCATCAGGACTAGTATGACCTGTTAGTAGGATTCTATTACTCTTTTTTATCAAATCTAGTATTTCGCTAAAACTATTATTCATCTTCATTCACCTCAATTATAGATACACCTAATTCTAATAATCTTGAAACTGCTATCCCATTTCCATCTATTATATTTTTTGTAAATGTTCCATCATATACTTTTCCTAGTCCACATGACGGGCTATGTCCCTTCATAAATGCTAAATCAATATTATTTTTTTGAGATAATTTGGCAGCTATCTCTCCACCTAATTTAAATTCTTTTGTTCTATCCTCACCAATAATATTTACAACTTTATCTCCTAAAATTTCAGCAGATGGTCGTGGAGATGGTAAGCCACCATCAACTTCTGGACACATTTTTATAATCTCTAATTGTTTCTCTAATAGCTTAAATATGTAGTTATTACAATGATTTTTTTTATATGAAACTCTGTCACCTAAAAGACATCTACTCACTAAAACTTTTTTCTTTTTTTCTATAACTACTCCAGTTTTTTCTTTTTTAATATAAGTCTTTATTTCCTCTATTTTCTTATCTTCTATTATATCTAGAAGAGGAATTAAAACAAAGTCTCGTTCCTTATATTCCTTATGAGGAATAACCAAATCTTTTTCATCTATTTCTAGCTCCCCAAACATTATTATATCTATATCTAGTGTTCTAGGTCCCCATTTTATAGTTCTAACTCTCTCTAATTCTAACTCTATCCCCTGAATTTTAGTTAGTAGCTCTCTTGGTGATAGGTTTGTCTCTATTTCAATGGCACAGTTTAAGAATAAATCTTGATCTAAATATCCTACTGGATTAGTACTATAAAAATTAGAAATCTTCGCTACTCTTGTTTCCTTTATTTTAGATATTTTGAAAATTCCACTTAGAAGATAATAAAATTTATTTCCAATATTAGATCCTAAACTCAAATATACTTTAGTTCCCTTCATAATCACTCCTCTCCCTGCTTATACTTACTCCTACAAAGTCAAAATTTCCATCTATAGGAGCTCCCGGTTTTCTTATTTTTACTTTAACTTTTTTTATTGCATATTTTTTTAGGAGAGTCATAGCTATATTTTCTGCTAATGCCTCAATTAAATTGTATTTTTCATTCTTTATAATACTTTCTACATCATAATAAGCATCTACATAGCTAACACTTTCATCTAAATTGTCAGTTAATCCAGCTTTTTTTAATGATTTATAAAGAGTTATATCAGCATAAAAATTCTGCCCTAAAACATTTTCTTCTGCTATTGCACCATGATATCCAAAAGCTTTTATATTATTTATATATATCTTATCCATTATTCACTCCTCTTTTAATCTAACGCTTTGAATCCTTCTCCTAAAACTTCTGAAACATCTGAAATAATTATAAATGCATCTTTATCAACTTGCTTTATTAGAGCTTGTAAATTTCGGATTTCCTTAGTTTTTAACACAGTCATGATCATAGATTTATTTTCGTCAGTATAAAGACCTTTGGCACATATTGAGGTACCACCTTTTCCTAGATCAACTAAAATTATATTTTTAATAGTTTTATATTCACTACTTATAATATACACCATCTTAGTATAACCTGCTCCACCAAATATCTTATTTATAACAGTATTAGTTGTAAACATAGCAATTATTGCATACAGACCTTTTTCTATTCCAAATATAGCTATTCCACTAATTATTATCAATGAATCGTTGATCATCATACAGTAACCTACAGGGATATGAGTTACTTTATTAACCATTTGAGCTATTATATCAGTACCACCTGTACTACCACCAAATTTTAGAACAAGACCTAGTCCCACTCCTATGAGTATTCCACCAAAAAGTGGTGCTAATAAATAGTTAGATCCAACTGTAAAATCAATCGAATTATTAATATTAACAAGTTTTCTGAAAAGGTCTACATATACTGAAAGCATAATGATACCAAACAATGTTTTTGCACCATATTCCTTTCCAAAAGTTCTTACACCTACTAAAAATAACGGAATATTTATAAGTAGCATACTCATACCTATAGAGATATCAAATGTATAAAACAAAATAGTCGATATACCCGTTACTCCTCCACTAACAATCTTAGCGGGAACTATAAACAACCCTATCCCAATTGCTGCAATCATTAAACCCATATTTATAACAAAGTAGTCTATGGCTAATGTCTTCACTCTTCTTTTCATTCCTTCCCCCTAATTTTATGTGAATTCAGCATGCCTTATTCTTCCTTTATAGGCTTTTTTTGGATCATACCCATATTTTTTAGCAATTAAATTCATTATTGTTGTTTCTATCATTGTTGCAGCATTTCTTCCAGAACTTATATATAACTCTGCATGATTTACAACATGACCCAATACTTCTACTTCTACACCATTAGAAGTTTTTTTTGTTAAATAGTCATCATTTTTTAATTCTTTTAACTCTATTATTGCATCTAGTCTTTTTTCTTTTCTTACAGAACCTAATCCATAGAGTGCTTTTATATCTATAATACCGATTCCACGTAGCTCCATAAAGTATGGAATCTTATCTGCTTTTCCTACTGCTATTCCACTAGGATCTTCGTAGAAAGTAACTTTATCATCGGTTATCAATCTGTGACCACGATGAATTAGCTCTAAAGCTGTCTCACTTTTCCCGATTCCACTTTTTCCAGTTAATAGGACACCAAACCCAAACATCTCAACAAATACTCCATGCATTGTAATTTTTTGTGCAAATTTCTTCTCTAAAAATTGATTTAAATCAGCAGTTAATTGAGTTGAACTTTTATCAGAAAGTAACATGATTTTATTTTTTTCCCTTGAGAGTTGGATAAAACAAGGTTGAATTTCCTCAGCATCAGCAATTATCATAGCTGGAAAATCAAAATTAAAGAAATTTCCTAAATTTTCATTTCTAACTTGGGCATCTAAACTGTTTAAAAAGTTTAACTCTCCTTGAGAAAATAGTTGTACACTCTCTGCACCAATTTCGTGAAAAACTTCATAAAAACCAGACAACGCTAGTGCTGGATTGTGCAATGTAGTCTTTTTTACATATGTTGTTTCTAGCAAGTCTTCACCAGTAACAACTTTTAAATCAAATTCTTCTACAATTTGTTTTACTGTCAAATTTTTCATCTTCATCTTATCACCTTTATTCATAGATTTGTTGTAAGCAATCAGTTTCTTAGTTTCCTCTAAAAAATATTCTGAAGAATTTAAACCAATTTGTTTTAGCCTTTCATTTATTGCTGCAGTTTCAATTATTGTAGCTAAATTTCGTCCTTTCCTTACAGGGATACTTAGTTTTGGAATATCAACTCCTAAAAAAGTTTCATATACTCTATCAATACCTAGACGATCATAAAATTTCTTCTTATCCCATTTTTCGAGATTAATAAACAAATTAATTTCCTTACTATTTCTTGTCGATACTATCCCATAATTATTGGTGATATCTATATTTTCACTCCCACTCCAGATGAAAAAATGGGTATTTGTACTACTTTTATCAAATCCATTTTCTCCTAATAAAGTACCAGTTCCAATCTTTTTTACTATTAAATTTTCATCAGTAATATATTTATTTCCACGTTCAATAAGTTCTAAAGCAGTTCCAATCCTAGCATCTTCATATCCACTAATTAATACTCCTACACCTGATATTTCTATTAGAGTATAGCCCTCTAACCTAATCTCTGGTGACAGTTTTCGTTGTAAATAATACTTTAATTTTCTAATTATAGCCGCTGATTTGTTTTTGGTCGTCAAAAGCGGTTTGTTATGTTCCACAGCATACTTAATAAAATCAGGATGGATTTCCTCTTCACACGCTACTACGATACAAGGAAAATTATATGAAAAATAATTTTTAAGTCTCTTTTTTCTGTCTATTGAAGTTAATGAATCTACATACCTCATCTCTTCACTTCCTAGTACATGAAGTTGTTTATTTAACTCATCACCTGGTACTAAAAAACCAGTTAGCTCAGCACCTACTCGATGAACTGTTGGAAGTAATATTTTTCGTTCCAAGTTATCTATTCCAGAATACACAACTTCAAAATCAAACGCTTTTACTAATTTTGATATCTTAACATGTTTTTGTACCAAAAGATCAACTCCTACTTACCTTTTTTATAAAAATCCTCAGGTCTAATAATTAATTTTACTTCTTTTACTTCTTTTACT
>JAGLEA010000105.1 GCA_023145315.1 Psychrilyobacter sp. | reverse complement strand
TGGTTTATGAAAAAATCTTTTAAAAATAAAGATTAAAATAATAAAGTTTATTATTTGCCAAAACATGTTTATATCTATCCCAACTGCTGGCATGATTGTCTCTTTCAAACTAACTACCTCCTCTCTTAGAATTTTGTTCTAAAACCTATCTATAAGATTCAAGTTAGTTTATCCTAATAATCCTATGAATGGATTTGCATATAATAATATTAAAGCAATTACTAATGAGTAGATACCAGTTGATTCTGATATTGCTTGTCCCATTACCATTGTAGAAATGATATCTGATTTTGCTTCTGGTTGTCTTGCAACTGATTCTACTGCTTTACCTGCTGCATAACCTTCTCCTATTCCTGGTCCTAATCCCGCGATCATTGCTAATCCTGCACCTATTGCTGAAGCTGCTAAAATTATTGTTTTTGCTGTCATCATATCCATATTTCCTTACCTCCTGATTTTTTATAAATAATTTTTGTTATTGCTAATTTTTTTATTCTTCTGTTGCTAGTGACCCTTGAATATATACCATTGTTAACATTGTAAATACGAAACTTTGCACAACACCTTGAAATAAATCAAAGTATAAGTGTAACGGTGCTGGAACTACTGCTGGTGCTGCCATATATAGAAGCCCCATAATTACCATACCTGCAAATGCATTTCCAAACAAACGCATAGAAATATTCGTTGGTTTTGCTAGTTCTCCAATTATGTTCATTGGCAACATAACTGGTGTTGGTTGACATAGATCTCCTACATAACCTTTCACACCTTTTTCAACTATAGCGATATAAACAAACATAAATGTTGTTATCAATGCTAAGCCTAGTGTCGTGTTGATATCTGCTGATGGTGATCTAAATAACGGTGATATAACTAACTGTCCATCAACCATACTAAATCCTGGTATTGGAAAAAACGATGTGATATTTGAAATAAATATAAAACTTATTAGAGCTGATATATATACAACAAATTCTCCCTTTCTTTTACCAAATAATTGATCCACTAAACCATCATATACATCGTATAGCGTCTCAAAAAATGCTTGTCTTTTACCTGGCACCATTTCGAGATTTCTCAATCCCCAATTGAACACTAAGAAAAATAAAGCTATTAGTACCCATGTTGTTACAACTGTTATTGTTACTGGGATCCCATAACCTCCGTTCGCTAAATCCATTGCAAATGAAAATTTGTGAGGTGTCGGTATAAAGAAAACTACCTTTGGCCCCTCAACTAATGGTGGCGTAAGTATTTGTATAGCATTGGCTTTTGCAGCTACTTTTAATATTACATTTACAATTATAGTTGCTACAATTGCTATCCCAACAAAAACTTTAAAACTTACTGGTTTCCTACTCATAGTAAAACTACCCTCCTTTAATCGTGTGTCATCATTTTAATCTGTGTTTCAATTTATTTAAAAAACCTTTAACACCAAATATTAATATGTTGAACTTTACATTAAGTAGTCCAACTGCCCCTATTACAATTCCACTAAATCCAAAAAACTTAGACATTAGAAATAAAAATATACCGTATATAAAATATCTTTTTGTGTATCCTAATATTGTTAACTTATTTGCATTAGAGCTAAGAACACTTACCTCTGCATCACGAATAGTCATATATAAAGTTAGTAGTGACACTAGTGATCCACCAAACATCGCTACTATAACTAATTTATCAAAAGATAATATTCCCAGTGCCAACATCACACCCGATGTAATAGCACTATTTCTTATCAAAATCTTTAACTCATTTCCCATTAATATTACCTCATTTATTATACGACTATATATAATCTACTATTTTTCACATATAAAGTCGACTTTTTTTTTGATTTATTTTTGATCATTTTTTATTTTCTTAAAATTAAACGATAAACATTGTAAAAACCACCTATTACACCTAGTATTATCAAGAAAATAAATAATAATATATTACTTCCTATAACTTTTTCTATAACCTTATATAACACTACTCCTAATATAATACTAAAGACCATAGTTAAGCCTATTTGAGTTAGTAATGAAAGATTATACAGAATCTCATTTCTTTTTTTCATATCTTAAGCTCCTAATTATTTTATTGAAATAATACTCCTACTAGTATACCACCGTTTTTAATTTTCTTTGTATAAAACTTATAATAAGCATCAAACATGTTGTGAAAACCCCTATACTTAGAGTAGTTTCTACATTATAATGAGCATTTATAAACCCACTAATAGGAGAGTATAAAACTCCTCCTATAGATCCTGATATCATTATAAAAGTCATTAAACTTGGGGTTACTTTTCCCCTTCCCTCTGTTCCTAATGCTACAATTGATGGATATAAGCTCGAAAAACCAAGACCTAATAAGCCCGTAAAAAAGTATATTATAAATAGCCCTTTCACCGTAATTAAAGCTATATAAGATAAAAGTGCTAGTAGAAGTAAAGAGATAACTACCGTCTTAACTTTCACCTTATCTCCTAATTTTCCAACTATAAACCTACCGATTGCTATAAATAACCAAAATATTGATAATGCTATCTTCCCTTCACCACCTGTAGACCCATTATTCACTAAATATTCTACTATCCAATATGAAAATATCATCTCTGTAAAAACATATAGAAATAACATTGCAGATGATAAGTATATTCTTAAATCCCAATTCTCTTCCACTTCTTTTTGACTTTTTTCATCTTCTTCTGCATGAAGTTTAGAAAAATCAGTTTTAAAAGTTAAAATCATTATTCCTATCACTATGAACAATAGTAGAATATATACCATTTGCCATTTAAAATTTATAGCTAGTAAAAAAGCAGCAAAAGTAGGTGTTATTACAGCACTTATCGAGTAGCACATATGCAAAAAATTTAACTTACTATTTCTTTCCTTTCTAAAACTATTTATAATCAAATAACTTGCCAAAGATATATATACTCCTATTCCTAAGCCAGATAAGATCAATCCTATCAAAAATATATTAACATTTATTTGAACCGTCATAAGTAGTGTTCCGACTAATATTGATGTACTAGATATTAGTAGTTCTACTTTAGCCGATACCTTATTTAGAAGCACCTTATTTAATAAAACCATTACCATACTTCCAGTAGAGAAAAATGTAAACATATATTGTAATTTTGAAGTCGTTATTCCAAAACTTTCTGCCATTTCTAATTTTAGTGACCCTTGAGATAAAAATGAGATACCCATATATGCAAACATCATATAAGAGATAATCATTATATTTTTTTTATTCCTTTCCATCTTCTACTTCCCCTTTTTTAGAGTAAAGAATATTCTTTCCCCTGCTAATTTTGAATTTTCTTCTACTTCTACAACTTGGAACCCCACTTCTTTTGCAGTTTTTATAATTTCATCTACAGTAAATATTTTTTTTACATATTCCTCAGTTATTTTTTTAAACATTCCATTTTTTTGCTTCACAAAAAATGTAGTATCAATATAGTCGATATCCTCTTCGTCATCATACTCATGCTCCCAAATTATCATGATTTCACCTCTATCATCGATAAAATTGCCACCTGGAAACATATCATCCATTAATTCACGAGTAACCACATCAAAGATGTATACTCCCTCTTGATTTAAGTTTTCATAGACACCTTGGAATGTTCTTTTCAATCCATCTAAAGAAATCAAGTGATTTACAGTATCAAATAGAGATATTACGATATCATGTTTTTTTTCTAAGTTTAATTCCCTCATATCTTGTACATAAAATGATGCTG
>JAGLEA010000104.1 GCA_023145315.1 Psychrilyobacter sp. | reverse complement strand
CCAGTTCCACAACCTAGATCTAAAACTGTTTTAGGAGTTTCTCCGTATCTTACTATCTTAGATTCCACAAGTTCTTTCCACCCATCATAGTTAGCATATTCCATCATTACATCGTATACTTTCGAAAAATTCTTATACATTATTATTCCCCCTTTTATTTTTTAAATTTTATCTCCTAATATCCATCTGTTTTTAGTACTATTTAATGCATATTCTATAGCATTGTTAATTCCTCAATTTCCAGTTGTTCTATATTTTATTCCTCTATAAATTTTACTACTAAAGTTATATGAAAATAATAGAGTTTTCCTTTTTTTAGTGAAATTTAACTTGTGTTTTTATATTTTTAGATATAGACTTTAATAACAATAAATTTAGGAGGTTTTTTATGAAAAGATTAAAATTATTATTTTTGGCAATTATAGTATTTACTTTTACTAGTTGTGAAAGCTCTATCGATGTCAATGTTAACTCTAAAAATAAGTTAACAAAAAAAGCTAAAACCGTTTATCTAATTAACTCTAGCTACTATACTGAAAATTCGGATTACTATGAAGGGGAGATAAAAAAAGCTCTTCTATCTCATGGACTTGTAATAGCTAAAAGTGCTGCTAAGTCTGATTTATTACTTTTTGTTTCATACGGAACTACAGAACCTTTTAGAGAAACCGTTCTTTTTGACGGTGACTGTGAGTATTCTAGTGATGGTTCAGAAACAGTTACTGCATTCTATAACTACATCTCATTTACAGGGATTGAAACTAAAGTCTATCAGAATGTCGAGTTTGTTAAACCACAAGTTAAATCATATGTAAGTTATTATAGTTCTGTTTATAATTTTAAAGAGTTTTTTCCATATATGTTAGAAGCTATCACTCCTCATCTTGGTGAAAACCTAGCAGAACCTTTAACAATCAAAAAAATTCTTTTGAAAGACAAAGATAAAGACAAAGAAGAGAATAAAGAAGAGTTGAAACCTGCAATAAAAAAATAACACATAAAAAGCTTGAAGCTAGTGCTTCAAGCTTTTTAATTTATACTAATTCTTTTTTCACTACTTCTGCTATCTCTTCTGCTACAGCATGAACTTGAGTTTTATCTACCCCTTCTACCATTACCCTTACTAATGGTTCCGTTCCTGATGTTCTTACCAATACTCTCCCTAGTCCATTCATCTCTTTTTCTTTGAGAGCTATTATTTCATTTATTGCTTCATTTTGATTCCATGTATCTTTTTTATCTCTATGAACTCTTATATTTATTAAAATTTGAGGCCAATCTTTTATTTCCGATACTAATTCATCTATAGTTTTTCCACAGTCACGAAGCGCTTCTACTAATTTTAAAGAAACCAAAACTCCATCTCCTGTAGTGTTGTAGTCAGACATTATTATATGCCCTGATTGTTCACCACCTAAATTTAAATTATTCTCATGCATCCCAGCAATAACATATCTATCTCCTACATTAGCTCTGATTAATCCTATTCCTTTCTCTTCTAAATATTTCTCAAATCCCATATTACTCATAACAGTTGTTACTACTTTATTGTCTGCTAATTTTCCTTTTTCTTTCAAATCTACTGCTAAAACAGCTATAATTTTATCTCCGTCTATAATATTACCATTTTTATCTACAGCTATTAATCTGTCGGCATCTCCATCGTAAGCTAGTCCAAGGTCTGCTTCATACCCCATAACTACTTTAGCTAATATTTCTGGATGAGTTGAGCCACATTTTACATTTATATTAGTTCCGTTAGGTAGATCATTTATAGAAACTATATTAGCACCTAATCTAGAAAAAGTTTCTCTAGCAATCTTAAAAGCAGCGCCATTAGCAGCATCTAAAACTATTTTCATTCCTGAGAAATCACCTTTAACAGTTGATAATAAATAATCTCTGTATAAAAAGTAGTTGTCATCTTCCATAATTACTTTTCCTACTTCATCTCCAGCCATACATTCTTTAGATATTACTTCATAGTTATCCATAAGTGCTTCTAATTGTAATTCTATCTCATCAGATAGCTTCTTACCATTACTTCTAAATATTTTTATTCCATTATCTTTTGCTGGATTATGAGAAGCTGATATCATTATTCCAGCATCTGCTTTTTTCAGTTGTGTCAGGTATGCAACACCTGGAGTCGGTAGCACTCCTACATAAGTGATTCTTATTCCCATAGATGACAATCCTGCCATTAGGGCTGATCTTAACATATATCCTGATATTCTCGTATCTGATCCTATCACTACATCTATATGTTTTTGATCTGATGGTCTTTTTTTCTTTAAATAGTAAGCTAGTGCGAACCCTAATCTCATAGCAATATCTACTGTTAATTCCTTATTCGCTTCCCCTCTAATTCCATCTGTACCAAAATATTTTCTTTTTTGCATAATCCCTCCCCCTTACTTTATTTTACTCGTATTTAATAGATTTTTTTAGATTTAATTTACTTGCTATTACCCCTATTATACTACCAGATACAACTCCTACTCCCAAAAATATCATTACAAATATTATTACCGAGCGACCCATTATATCCGTATTTCTAAATAATAAAAAATATACAACTATTAGCTGAATTATATTATGAGCTAGTGCCGAAGCTATACTTATTGCTACTAAACTAATATGCCTTTTGAAATTATAAAGAAAACACATTAGACTAGTACTAACTATCCCAGAAACCAAACTTATAAAAAATCCTGGTGTAAATAGTGTTCCTATCATCATTCCTTGAATAAGTATCCTCAAAAACAAGACTTCAAAAGCCATCTTCTTTCCAAATTTTACCAAAACTATTATAGTCGCTAAGTTAGCTAATCCTAATTTCATCCAAGGAAACGGCTTTGGAATTACCGTTTCAAATAGAGAAAAGTATAGTGCTAGTAGCACAAAGGCTACTAGATATACTTCTCTTTTTCTTTCTTTCTTATTTATTTTTTTATCTTTTTCTTTCTTTTCTTTTATCATAATTAAACTCTTAAACTAGCTTCCATCCCTAGTAAATGTTCATATTTTTTTATTGTAGGTAAGATTTCTTCTTCTATAAACTCAACTGTTTGTTGAGGTGCAAAACCTATAAAGTTTTTAGGAGCTAATAACTCTACTAATTTATCTTTATCTATATTAAAATAACTATCTCCTAATATTCTTTCTATAAGATCGTTCTCTTTCCCCTCTACTTTTACTTGCTTCCCTGCTTCCATAGAATGTTCTCTTATTCTTTCGTGTAACTCCTGTCTATCTCCACCGTTTTTAACACCTTCCATGATGATATATTCAGTTGCCATAAATGGAAGTTCAGACATTATTCTTTTTTCTATCATCTTAGGATATACTACCATTCCATCAAATATATTTTGAATTATAACTAACATTGAATCTACTGCAATAAACGCTTGTGGAACTGATAATCTCTTATTTGCCGAATCATCTAAAGTTCTCTCAAACCATTGTGTAGCAGCAGTCATAGCAGTACTTTGTTGCATAGCTATTACAAATTTTGCTAATGAAGAAACTCTTTCACTTCTCATTGGATTTCTTTTATATGCCATTGCAGATGATCCTATTTGTTTTTTTCCAAATGGTTCTTCTAACTCTTTTAGATGTTGTAATAATCTAATATCATTTGTTAATTTATGAGCTGTTTGAGCAATATTAGATAGTAAATTTAGAGTTTCTGAATCTATTTTTCTATCATATGTTTGACCTGTCACCATAAATCTTCTATCAAATCCTAATTTTTTAGAAACCATAACATCTAATTTTTTTACTTTATCGTAATCGCCATTAAATAGTTCTTCAAAACTAGCTTGAGTTCCTGTAGTTCCCTTTACTCCTCTAAATCTCATATTAGAAATTCTAAACTCTAATTCTTCAAAATCTAACATTAAACTTTGTAGCCATAGAGTTGTTCTTTTCCCTACTGTTGTAAGTTGTGCAGCTTGAAAATGTGTGAATCCCAATGTTGGTAGGTCTTTATATTCTAAAGCAAATTCAGACATATTTTTAAATACATTGATAAACTTTTTTCTTAAAATTTCATATCCTTCTTTAATTTGAATTAGGTCAGTATTATCTCCTACATAAGCAGATGTTGCTCCTAAATGGATAATAGGTGCAGCAGACGGAGCTTGAACTCCAAAAGCGTGTACATGTGCCATTACATCATGTCTTACTTCTAATTCTCTCTTTGCAGCTACATCATAGTTGATATCGTTTTGATATTTTTTCATCTCTGATATTTGCTCATCTGTAATATTTAATCCTAGTTCTTTTTCTGATTCTGCCAAAGCAATCCAAAGTTTTCTCCATGTTGTAAATTTTTTATCTGGTGAAAAGTTTTCTAACATCTCTTTTGATCCGTACCTTTCTACTAATGGGTTTGAATAAACATTCATCATGATTTTTTTCAGCTCCTAATATATTTTATTTATTTTTATTAATCTTTAGCTAGTGAATTTATGATCTTTTAGGAGGAGTTATCCCCCTTTTTTTATAGCTGTTATTAAGTTTTTCATCTCTTCTCTTCTTTTTTCTAGATGCTGCATCATTTTTTCTACATCATCTACTGATTTTATTTTTATATTTAATTCAAAACTATCCCCTTCTAAATTTTCAGGGTAGCTTACTTTTATTGTTTTTGATTTTATAGAACTTACTAATCCTTTTACTTTATTCATTGATTTATTCATAATTGGATATTTATAATCACGAATAATTTTTAAAAATTTAGAGGTGTCTTGTTTTTTATTATTTTTAAATTCAAATTCTTTTCCCTTTATAAATTCTTTAAATTCTATTTTTTTTATAGTCTTTAACTCTCTAAAAAATTCTCCTACTTCTTTTTCAGTAGAATACGATAGATGCAGGTTCTTTTCTACAAATTCTATTATTTCTTCATCTTTTATAAATTTATATTCCAAATTTTTATTCCTCCCTAGAAAATAGATAAACCATTCCATCTTCCCCTGTATCTTCATAATATCCTTTTCGGATATTAATTTTTTTAAATCCTAATTTTTCATAAAATTTTATAGCTGTATTATTGTTTTCTCTAACTTCTAATATTAGGTTTTTATCTAAAATTTCTAAACTATATTTTAGAAGTTGCTCTCCTAATTTTTTACCACGATAATTAGAAGATATTGCTATTTTAATAAGTTCATATATATCTATACTATCTAAAATAATTATATAACCTATCATCTTTTTTCTATTATAGATTCCTAAAAATTTATATCTTGAATTTGTATACATAGAAGACAGTGTTGAAAGATTATAATTATTTAAAAAAGAATTTTTTTCAATCTCATACAGGTCTAATAATTCCAACTCTTCTATCTCTCTAATTTCATATTTCATATTATTTTAAAAGTCCTATTCTATTTAGAGGCCAAAATCTTACAAAAGCTTTCCCCTCTATCCTGTGAAGTGCAACAAACCCCCACATTCGACCATCGTAACTACCATCAGTATTATCTCCTAATGCTAAGAAGTAGTCCTCTGTTATAGTAGTCTCTATAGTTTCTCCCTTTAATAGTTTCTCTAATACATCTTTATCGTGGATATAATCTAATACCATCCCTGTTTTTTTTCCATTGATATAGAATGTCACATCAGGTAATATTTGTGATAATGCTCCTGGTTGAGCTAATAGATTCTCTTGTATCTTTTTTATATCAATATTTTGCTCTTTTGCTAATTCTATATAGTTTCCATTCGGTTTAATAGTTAGTGTATCTCCTTTTTTAGGAACTACCCACTGATTATATCCTAGTTCTCCTAAATTAGAGTATCTTCTATCTGTTATTTGCTTCCCATTTATTATTAGTTTTTCCCCTTCTATTTCCACTGTTTCTCCAGGTAATCCCATAAGTCTCTTTGTATATAATACTTTATTTTCTACAGGTTCTTTAAAAACTATGATATCTTCTCTATCAGGCTCTTTAAATTTATAAATTACCATATTCCCAAACAATCTATCTTTTGGAACAATTGTTGGTATCATAGACCCTGTTGGAACTAAAAAATTCCCTAGATAAAATTTTTGAATTATTAAAACTAGTATTAAAGCAGATCCTATAGATTCTGTAAAGTTTATTGATTTCTTTAAGACTTTTTGTGTTCTTTTTGATTTTATATTTAATTTTTTTATAATCCAATTGGCAAAGTTTTCCCTGTATATTTTTATTTGACCTACTACTTTTTTTTCTTTTATCCATAAGATTGCAAATAATGTTGTCAATATTATATAAAATACTCCATTTATTATTATCTGTTTTGTTTCCATATTTCTTTACCCTCCTAAATCCCTTATATTATATAAATATATTAACATATCTACTACTTTTTTTCATTTATTATTTATCCTATGACTATAATTTACCTAATTTAACCTTTTCTCAGTTTTTCTTTAGTTCCTAAACTTTTTTTGTTTTTTTAGTTGCTACTATGATAATTTTAAGGTATCATTAATATTAGAAAGTAAATAATGTTTTAGGAGGAGATTTATGAAAATTTTAGTACTACTTACTTCACTTTTATTTCTAGTTTCATGTGGAAATACAAACCCGAGTGAAAAAGAACAAGCAACAGAACCACATTTTAAACTTATCGAGACAAAAGAGGTTAAAAATTTAGGAGCTACTAGTTATACTTTTGAGCATATTAAGACAGGTGCTAAAGTTATCTATCTTGATGATGAAAATGAGGAAAAAGTTTTCGGTATTGCCTTTAAAACACCTGTCGTTGATGATACTGGTGTAAATCATGTCTTTGAACATTCAGTATTAGCTGGTTCAAAAAAATATCCTGATAAAACAATTTTTTCTGGATTAGATACAAAAAATATACCTACATTTCTTAATGCAATGACTGGATCAGATTATACACTTTATCCATTCTCTGCAATTGAGCCTAAATCATTTGATAATCTATTAGATGTTTATTTAGATGCTGTATTTAATCCCTTAGTTTTAGAGGATCAAAACATCTTAGATAGAGAGGGATGGAGATACGATAGAAATCCTGCTACTAACGAAATCATCTACAATGGTATTGTATATAATGAAATGAAAGGAGTATTTTCAAACCCTTTTAGTACTTTAAGTCAAAAAATGAATTTAATTGTATATCCTGATGAAAAAGCAAACTATAGATTTGTTTCTGGGGGACTCCCTAGTGCTATACCTAATTTAAATTTAGAGCAACTTCGAAAAACACATGCAAAATACTATACTCCTTCTAACTCAGTTGTAGTTTTAGGTGGTAAGTTGGATATCAATAAAAAGCTTGCTAAATTAGATGAGTATTTTTCTAAATATGATAGATCTCCTAAAGCAGTTATTGCAGTTCAAGAAACTCCATTAGAAGATATTTTTCATAATGAAACTTATCCAGGACTTGATGGTTCTCCTAATCTGTATATTTATACTACACTTATGGAGAAGAATACATCTACACCAGAGCTTTTATTTATTACATCACTATTAGCTGACTACGAAAATTCACCGTTAAAAAAGTTATTTAAAGAGGAAAAATTTACAGGTAATTTTGGTTTTTATAATGACAGCACTATACAGCCTCGTGGTTATATGATGATACAAGGTGCTGATAAAAAAGAAATGAATAAATTTAGAAAAGTAATGGATGCTAAAATAGCAGAAGTAGCAGAAAAAGGAATAGATCAAAAAATTATTGATCTTGCACTTAGAGATTATAAAAAAGAGCTTGCTAAATCACAATATTCTAGTGAAAGAGCTGCTGATCTTACGAGTTCTATAGCTAAAGGAATTTTCTACTATGAAAAACCACTACTACTTATTTCCGATGAAAAAATAAAATTATTAGAAGAATTAGCTAAAAATCCTGAAAAAATAAAATCACTAATTAGAAAATATTATGTGGATAATCATAATAAAGTAGAAATTTTCTTTA
>JAGLEA010000103.1 GCA_023145315.1 Psychrilyobacter sp. | reverse complement strand
TAGATAAAAAAATAGAAACTTTTAATACCTGGACAAAAACTCCTACTGATAAAGCCATATCTGATAAAACACCAAAAATTAGCTTATCAGACCTTAAAGATTCTAAAATTCAGACTGTGGATACTACAGTTGAAACAATTGATGGTGTTAAAATAATTAACAACGACATAAATACTTATGATATCAACTTAACATCGTTAAAATTTGATGCTAGTGGATTTACATCACAAGATAAGATAAATGGTGATTTATTTTCTATACTTATGACATCAAGTAGTACTACGGACTATACATATGAGGAGTTATCTGAAAATTTAACTAAATATTTCTTTGCACTAAATGCAAGTAATAGTAATAATATTATTGATAACAAACACACTTCTAGAAAATATTCGGTTTATTTTGAGTATTTACAAGAGGATAATAAAGAAGTTTATAAAACATTAGAAAATATTCTTTTTAAAGGAAATTTTGATAATAAATTAGAAATTAAAAATAGATTAAGCTCTCTTAGAGATAGTATTATTAACAACTCTTCAGACTCTGGTGTTGTTAGAAGTATTTCCGTTATGAAGGCTCTTGCTATGACAGATTCTAATTACACTTATTCTTTAGAAAACAAGATTGCAGGTAAATTTACTTCTACACTTATGATAGACACTCTTAACGCTATTTTAAATAATTATGATGTAGAGTATCCAAAGTTACAAAAAACTATGATAGCTACTAGAGAAAAATTATTTAATAAAACTAATATGTTAGTTTTTTATGCTAATAGAGGAAATTATGAAAACTTTAAGACCGATATTACACCTTTATTATCTAATATAAAAACTGAAGCAATTACTCCTACAAACTATGGTAAGTTAGAACCCAATAAATTAGCTATTGTTGTACCTGTACAAAATGGATCTACATCTTGGGCTAATAACTTAGAAAATTTAGGTTACGATTATTCAGGAAAATATAAAGTTATGGCAAATATATTAGATGATTATTTAAATACTAATATTAGAATCCAAAATGGTGCATATGGTGCTTGGTTCTATATTACACTTAGTAAAAATCTTATTGCTACTACATATAGAGATGGAGAAGTTGACAAAACTTTAAAAGCTTTTACTTTAATGCCTGAATATTTAAAAGGTCTAAAAGAGATGCCACAAGATGTCTTTGATGGTTTTGTTTTAAAAAGTATGGCTAAATATTATCAATCATATACACCTGATCAATTAATGAACCTTTCTTACACACATTATCTTTATAATATTACTTTAGATGATTTGGAAAAAGAAAAGAATGAAGTTTTAGCTACTACAAAGGGAGATCTTCCTGAATTTGAAACTATCATCACTAAGTTTATAGCAGCAAAGCATTATTCTACTGTAAATAGTGAAGCTATTATAAAAGGAAAAGGTAGTAATTCTGAATTTGATAAAACTGTTAATTTTAAAGATATGAAATAGACTTTAAAAAAATTAAAATCCAGAAAATTTAGATAATTTTCTGGTTTTTTTTATTCTGACTCATTTTAATTTTTTTTTTAGATAATCTCCTAACTTAAAAAAACTTCGTGCTTCTTTCATCTCTTCAAGAGTAGGCTCTCTAAGATTTTTTAGTGGATATTCTATTCCTAACTCTTCCCATTTATGAGTTCCCATTTGATGAAATGGTAGAAGTTCTATTTTTTTTATATTTGTCATATTAGATATAAATTTAGATAGTTTTTCTAAATTTTCTTTCTTGTCAGTAAGTCCAGGTACTACAACATGACGAAGCCACATTGGTTTATCTATTTTAGATAGATATTCAGCAAATTTTAAAGTATTTTCTAACTCTACTCCTGTTAAATCTCTATATACAACTGGATCCATAGATTTTATATCTAATAACACTAGATCTACATACTCTAAAACCTCTTTTATCCTATCATTAAATATATATCCAGAGGTATCTACCACAGTATGAATCCCTTCTTCCTTTGCTCTTTTTAATAGAGCTTCAACATAATCTATTTGAACAAATGGCTCTCCACCTGTAATAGTTAGCCCACCACCATTTCGAAAAAATGGTTTATATTTTTTTATTTCATTTATTGTGAACTCTATATCCCTCTCATACTTTGCATCTTCTAATTTCCAAGTGTCGGGATTATGACAATATTTACACCTAAGTGGACATCCCTGCATAAACACTATGAATCTTATTCCTGGTCCGTCTACAGTCCCACAACTTTCAAATGAATGTAATTTCCCTGTTAATTTCATCTATTCACTCCTATTAAAATCCGTCTTAATTATAACATGAAAGTGGCAGTTAGATTAGACTGCCACTTCTAATTTTTTTCTTACATACTAGAATTAATGGTTCTTCTAATCACATCTAGTTGTTGTTCCTTTGTCAATCTGACAAAATTTACTGCATATCCAGATACTCTAATAGTAAGTTGTGGATATAGCTCGGGGTGTTCCATTGCATCTTCTAATAACGATCTATCAAAGACATTTACATTTAGATGTTGTCCTCCAGTAGGAGAAAAATATCCATCCATAAGAGCTATCAAGTTGTTTCTTCTAATTTTTTCAGTTTTACCCAATGCTCCTGGAGTTATTGCAAATGTATAAGATATCCCATCATTTGCATGCTCAAATGGTAGCTTTGCTACAGAAGACATAGCAGCTATCGCACCTCTTCTATCTCTACCATGCATTGGATTAGCACCAGGTCCAAATGGCTCTCCTGACCTTCTACCATCTGGAGTATTCCCTGTTTTTTTCCCGTAGACTACATTAGAAGTAATCGTTAATAAAGATTGAGTCGGTCTTGCTCCTCTATACATTTGATGAGTTCTAATCTTATTCATAAAGTTTTTAGTTATCATAATTGCTAAGCCATCAGTTTCATCATCATTATTTCCAAATGGAGTGTAATCTCCCTCTATCTCGTAATCTACTGCTAATCCAGTTTCATCTCTGATTACTTTTACTTTGGCATTTTTTATAGCTGCTAACGAGTCTGCTATTATAGATATTCCTGCTATTCCATGTGCTTGTGTTCTATCTATTTCTAGGT
>JAGLEA010000102.1 GCA_023145315.1 Psychrilyobacter sp. | reverse complement strand
AACTTGTTTCTTCTCTGGTGCTTCTGAACTACAACTTGATAGTATAGCTAGACCTGCCATGAGAGTTATTGATAGTATTATATTTCTCATTTCGATTATTATTTATCTTAATTATAAAAGTTTATAAACTATTGAACTAGTTTAAATTTTATTGTGAAATTTTCAACTCACCCATTGCTTTTTTATAAGTAGAGTATGCCATGTTTAATTCAAATTTAGCCTCTATGTAGTTTAGATAACTCTTCTGCCAAAAAAGCTGAGAATCCAAAACTTCTAGTACAGATGATAAGCCTTCAGTATACCTATCTAACATCACTTCAACATTTTTAGAAGCATTATCTAACGATGAAAATGCATAATCTAGTTGACTTTGACTACGTTGTAAATCTAAATGACTACTTTCTACTTGAAGAGTTATCATATCTTTTACCTGATCCATCTCTAGCTTAGATACCTCTGTTTTTTGACGGCTAGCAAAAACATCTTTTTTCTTTCTACCCCAATAATAAAGAGGTATAGCTAACCTTACTTGAACCATATAATTAAAATCTGCATCAGTTGTAAGTCCAGGACTTGGAGCCCCCCAATTACCTCCTACACCAAGACCTAGTTTTGGATTATATTTAGATGCTGTAACTTTTTCCTCGAAAGTATTCATAGATATTTTATTCTCTATCATACTTATTTCTGGTCTTTGCTCTAAAGCTTTAGCTGTAAGATTGTCTTCAGATATTAACCACTCAATAGTTAATAATGAGTCAGCAACATCCGCAGTACTTCTAATTGGCAGCCCCACAGAACGATTTAATTCCATTACACTGATAGCAAAGTTTTTTTCAGTTTTAAGAACATCGTATTCAGCATCGTCATACCTAACTTTAGCCTGATAAAGTTCATTCATTCCTGCAATCTCATCATCAACCCTATCTTGAATTACTTGTTGAAATTCACCAATTGCATCACGGTACTTAACTAAAAGAGAATTTTTTTCTTTTTTAGCTACAGCATTCCAATAATAAATATCAGAATTTATCATTACGTCTTGCTTACTAAGACTAAGGTAATCTCTCATCACTTCTGCCTTAGATTTAGCAGCTCCTTTTGTGTTTTTCAAGTAACCACCTGCATAAATTGGCTGCGTTATACCTAACCCTAAAGAATATTTGTTTTGTAATTCTGCTCCTGGATTTCCTGAAGCATCTGGAGCTAGTTGTATAGGAACTCCAATATATGAGTAATCTCCATTAAGATCTACTTTAGGTAAAAAATCAGATTCGGCTACCTCTACCATCGATTCCGCACCTTCCAAGTTGTGCTGTGCCATTTTTATGGATTGCTGATAATCAACAGCCATTCTCCGATATTTATATACCAAAGTATCTTGCTGACTATAAGCCATTGTTACGGTAAACAAGATTAAAAAAATTGAAATTGTAATTTTTCTCATAAAGTAAAATATATGATTAGGTTATATATAAATTACCGATGAGTAAGAACTTGTTTGTCGCACAAAAAAAGTGTTTCATAATTAGAAATACCACATCATCAGTAATAAACACAAATTTATACTTTGCAATTATTACAAACAAAAAAGCATGGTGGACAAAAAGGGGACACAAATTTTATCTTGGTTATTAGAAATTGGAAATATATTTTTCTAAAGAGTCCTTAGTCAACAGATTTAGTTTCTTTCTAATTCTATATCTAGTTTTTTTAATTGCTTCGCTTGTAACATTTTGTATTGATGAAATCTGAGATGATGACAAGTGAATACTGAGGTATGCTAAAAATTTTAGCTCTGATTTTGAAAGAGTAGGATGTTTTTTATTCAAATTGTCGAAAAAGTCTTTATGTACTTTCACAAATTGAAGCTTAAATATTTCCCAGTTGTCTTGTTTTTTATTTTGTAGATGTAAATCATTTTTTATACTTACTAGTTCTTCTATTATTTTTGAAGTATGATTTTGTTCAACAATAACATCTAAACGTTTAAGTGTAGACTCTATTATACTACTATTTCTACTTATTTGAAGAGCTGTTGTTACCAACTCCTTTTCTCTAGATTCTAATACTTTCTGTACTTTTTGTTTTTCATACTTTTCTTGCTTCTTCTCCTTTTCTAGTTTGTATTGCAGAGTAAGGTCTAGCCCTAAGCCCATAAAATAAACATTATCATTGCTCTCAAATTTATATGCTTCATAAAAATAAGGTATTTCTTCACTGTTTTTTTTTATAATATGAGAATGTATTTGTGTTAAACCAGTAGAGAAAACTTGCATAATTGCTTTTTCCACCTTTGTGTATTCATTCTTGGTAAAGAATTGATAAGGCTGCATATTATAAAGCTCTTCTTTTGAGTATCCTAGACTAGATTCAAGGTTATCATTCCATCTTTTAAGAAAGAATTTATCACCAACTTTTTGATACAGATAAAATATACCTGGTAAGCTATTAATTAATTTATTGCTGAAGTCTTTAGCATTAATAAATAGCTTCTCTTTTAGCTGAATTTCAGCTTGATTCATATTTTCAATCTTGCTGTAGTATTCCTTTAATTGATTTTTAAACTTATTTACATGAGTTATTCTGGCTTTAAGTTTATCCTTGTTATCTTTTAATTTTCTAATATCAATTAACATTCCAACTATGTACTTTTCACCATCAATAAGAATAAGACTACGCATGGCAACAACTGGAATAATTTCACCTAATTTTTGTTTTATGCTGTATTCGATAAATGGCTCCTTATCATCTCCTTCAGCAAGAAGCTCCATGAATTTTTTTACTACAACCTCTTTGTCTTTAGTGATTATAAATTCTGAAACAAATTTATTCTTTAACTCATTTCTACTAAAACCTGTAATGGACTCTACAGCTTTGTTCCAAGTCAGTAATTTACCTTCTTCCGAAAA
>JAGLEA010000101.1 GCA_023145315.1 Psychrilyobacter sp. | reverse complement strand
CCATTTTTCATCTTCTCTTTTAAATCTTACATCTGCTGTTTGCCAAATTTTTTCAATTTTAAAAAGGTTTTGAGTTTCTAAAATCTTAGAAACAGTAGTTTCAGTAAAATTTGAAAACAACCTTCCGTCTCTTTCTACTTCCCCATCACCATATTTAAAACTGGCATATAAAATCCCATTTTCTTTTAAAGCATTATGACAGTTTTCTAAAACTTTCGGCACCTCTTCTTTTTTTATATGTAAAATCGAAGCACAAGCCCAAATTCCATTAAATCTATTTTTAAAATCCATTTCTCGCATATCTAGTTGCAAAACTTCTTTTTTTAAAAAGTTACTTGCCATTTCTACCATTTTATATGAGTAATCCACTGAAGTAACATTATATCCATTTTTAATAAAATAAAGAGAATCTCTCCCACTTCCACAACCTAGGTCTAAAATGTCATCTCCTGTTTTTAAGTAACTTGTAAATACTTCACATGTGTCACTCATATCTGCATTTACTGTTTTTTCAAAAAATTCTTTTGCATTTGCATCATAAAAATTAATGGACATTCTAATCCTCTCCGTATTTTCTTCTAAAGTATGTTATATTTCTATACTCTAATATCTCTTTTGCTTTCTTTAAAAACTCTAAATTATCTTTTAACGAGTTAAAAACTTTTTTATTTAAGCTGAAGACTTTCTTATCTTTATCATAATCAAAAAGATGATTAGCACTTTTTGTTAAAAACTTTACAGGGTTATCTAGTGCTAACTTCTCAAATTCTTTATTTTTCCATAATTCCCAATTCTTATGTTTTTTATTATTTAAATCTTTTCCATGTAATTCATTTGAATAAAACTTTGAAAACTCTTCTCCTATTTCTATAGATGAAACTTCTGCCTTTAATCCTTTAGTTCCAAAAAGACTCAATAATGTTGGTATTTTATATGATTTTGTCATGGATGTTTTTTCCAAGAACATTAGTGTTTCCATTCCAATTTTATTATTCCAAAGATTTTCTTCTTCAGGAGTTGCCCTTCCAATATCTATTATAAAATTTAGCCATGACTTAAAAGTTTTTATGTAGATATCTATTGGATATTTTCCATGAGTCATGATATCATCCATTTTTGGAACTTTACCTAAAAATTCTTCTACTCTAAAAAATTCATATTTTAATTTATCTTTTAAAGGTTCTTTTTTACTTTTTTCTTCTTCTAAATAATCAATTAATTTCAAATCAAAATTAGCATGACACCCTTCAGGAAGGTCTAAGTCAAAAGAAGATATAGGTTTTTGTTTTGGATTTTTAGGATTATATTTTCCTGTTAAAAATAATGGTTTCCATTCACTGCCTTTATAATTCCCTACAAAATCTAAAACTCTTAATTTTTTTTTATTTTCACTAGTTCTAAGTCCCCTTCCTAGTTGTTGAATGAATATGGTGTATGAAGTCGTTGGTCTTAAAAACATAACGGTTTCTATATTTGGAATATCCACACCTTCATTAAACACATCAACTACAAAAATTAAATCCAACTTACCTTTTTTAAAAATTTCAGTTGTTTTCTTCCTTTCCTCTTTTGATGTTTCTCCTAGAATACAGGTAGCATTAATCCCATTTTTATTAAAATATTCAACCATATGTTTGGCATGTCTAACACTTGCACAAAAACCTATTGTTTTCCCTTGATGATATGTCTTATATTTTTTTAGAATTTCACGACTTCTTTCCTCTATAATCAATTTATTTTCTAAAGCTTCTAAATTATATTTACCACTTCTCCACGGTATATCACTATAATCTATATCATCATATATTCCATAATATTCAAATGGAACAAGCCAAGCATTATTTATTCCCGTCTTAAAATCACATTCATATGCAATATTATAATCACACAATTCATAAATATCTCCGTTATCAGCTCTATCAGGAGTGGCCGTTAGTCCTAATAAAAACTTTGGTTCAAAATACTCTATTAGTCTTCTATATGTAGGAGCATCAGCATGATGAAATTCATCTATAACTATATAATCAAAATAATCTTTGGAAAAATACTCATCATTTAAATACCTTTCTTTTCCTAAAGTTTGTATACTAGCAAATATAATATCTGAACCTTTTGTTTTATTTTCTCCGATAAAAAAATCTGCTTTCTTATCATGATGTACAGTTAAAAAAGAAATTTTTGCCTGCTCTAATATTTCAATATTATGAGCTACAAATAAAATCCTTTTATAATTTAAAGAGTCAAAAGCAGCTAAGTATGTTTTACCTAACCCTGTTGCAACTGTAACCATAGCTTTTGTATGACCTTCTTCCCTTGTTTTTGAAAGCTCATAAAGTGCAGGTATTTGAAATTTTATAGGCTCTAAATCTAGTTTCGGAGGTGTTATATCTACTACTTCTCTATTTTTTCTATATGTTTTTTCATAATTTCTTAGCCACTCAATACTTAGTTCAAAACTACTTTCATTATACAACTCGTTAAATTCATCTAAAAACTCTTGGTATTCATTTGGATTAGATTTTTTCTTAAAAGCATAATTCCACTCTACTCCACTCATTAGTGCTGAATAAGAAATGTTAGATGAACCCACCAATACTTCTCCATCTTCATCTTCATACTCAAAAATATATGTTTTCGGGTGAAAAGAAATATTAGGATTATTAAATATTTTCACATTCTTATCTTTTTCAAAAATTTCAAATAGCCTATATAGTGCATTAGGTTCTGTTATATTCATATAATTACTAGTTATTATTTTTATTTCCTTACCTTGAATAGATGCTTCTCTTATAGTTTTAATTAGAAGTTTCATTCCACTATCTCTAATAAAAGAAACTATAAAATACATTTTTTTTGCTTTCTTTATACAATGTTGTAGTTTAGGTAAAATTGGTTGTTTATGACCTATAAATACAGCTTTATTTTCCATAGTTCCCTCCAAACTTTTTAATATTATTCCTCTATCACTTCTATTTTATTTTCTCCTGATTCCATATCTTTTCCCTTTTAGTTTGATTCTATTACAATAGTATACCATACAAAAAAAGTAGAACTTAAATAGTTTTAAGTTCTACTTCCCTATAATTTGTTTTTTACTTTTTCACTTCTGGATCTCTTCCCAAAATTAATTTATCTAATTCTTCTGCTGTGTAATGAACCACTTTTAGATCATAAAATTTATAGAAAGAAAAACCTAATAATCCCCATACTACAACTATAATTGTTGTAGGCATAGATATAGAACTATTTAATCCTGGTACTAATAATAATATTAAGAAAATTACACCTGCTACAGTTCCAAAAATTGCTGGTGGATAGACTTTTTTATGTTCTTTTTTATATAATTTATATGAAGCTAAGCTCGTATATAGATATCCTATCGATGCTCCTACACTAGATGTTCCCACTATCCAACTTAGAACATTTCTACCAAACCAAGGAGCTATTAGTGATATTCCTAGTACAAATAAGATTGCATTTTTAGGAGTGTTATGTTTAGAATCTAAAACTCCAAAAAATTCTGGTAATATCTTTCCTCTTGCCATGGCAAATAATAATCTACTTGAAGCCATATAAAATCCATTTATACCTGCAATTATTGCTGATAATAATGCTAATGCTAGTGACCATAACCCTATTTTACCAAAATAGAACTCTACTGTATGACCTGTTGCCCATGTTATATTCCCAGCCATAATATCATCTAATGTTACACCAAAAGTTGTAAAATAAACTATCGAAGCATATATTACAGCTCCTAATAAAATAGATACTATTGCTAATTTTGAAGCATCCTCTGCTGCAAAGTCTAGCTCTTCTGCCACCTGAGGTATACAATCAAATCCCACATAGAGCATAGGTGCTATAGATAAAACTTGTAAAATTTTTGATATACTAAGAGTTTGTCCCGTTAAAAATGTAGCAGTAAATGAATTCCCCACTCCTACTCTTGCAATTGCTAAGCTTAAAAATAAAAATACAATTCCAACTAAAATAAATACCATTATATTTTGAAAATTAGAAGCTAATTTTACACCCTTGATATTTAAATATGCGAACAATACTAATACAAATATTGCAATCCCAATCTCTCCTAAATATATACTAGATCCTACAATTGTATATAAATAACCGACTTTTAATAGTCCTGGAGCTACAAATCCTGCTACAAATCCTAATCCTGTAGCATTAAATGGCACTAGACTCAAATAGGCTAATGTTAGAAACCACCCACATATTAATGCATGTTTCCATCCAAAAGCATCATAAGTGAAAGCGTATTCACCACCTGCTACTGGGAATTTTTTCAAGAGGTAACCATAATTCTTCTCTATTCCTACCATAATAAATCCACCTGTTAAGATAGCAATTATAGAGTTCAACATTCCTGCTTTTAAAAAAGTCGTTCCAGGCAATAAAAATGCACCTGTTCCTATTATTGCTCCTACAGCTAGTGATAATATATCTAGCCTATTAATATCTTTTTTTAACATATCAACCTTCCTTTTAATTTAATTATTGTATCAAATTTAAATAGTAAAATAATGTAATATCTAATATTATAACACATTTCTAAGATTTTTAAGTTTTTTTTAATATTTTGTTACTCTCTATCTAGGTTCTAAATTCTCTAATCATACTTTTTTATCTGCCCTTTTTCAAATCTTATATCACCTATAATGCTTATTTTATCTTTTATGATCAATATTTTTTGATTAGATATTATTGGGTTCACTTCTAAATATTCTGTATCACTCTTTTTTATCTCAATTGCTTTTAATTCATTAACTTTCAATGGAATAGATACATTATTTTTTAGAGCTTTATCTAATTTTAAAAACTCTAATCCCTTTATATCTACCTTTGAAAGTTTTAGTGATAGTTCACCTGTTTTTTCATCTATTGTTGGTTCTAATTCCCCACTAATATTAGCATCTAGTGTGGATCCATTTAGATCAATATTTAGATGTCCTTTTATACTAATTTTATCCTTCTCTAAATCTATATTTACTTTTGTTATTGTAAAATCTGCTTTTGTTTTTCCTGTTAAAACATTTATCTCTTGGCTAAATTCTACTGGGCTAGCTGCTGTAACAAATGAATTTATAGCTTTTTCTGATAAAGTTATATTTATATCACTTGAGAAAACTAAACTATTTAGAATAATAAATATTCCTATTAAGTACATATTTCTTTTTACTCTCATCACTTACTCCTTGTATTTAAACCTATATTTATAATTTGTTTAACTCTTCTCTTATAAAATTCCCTAGTTTCTCTACTGTTTCTTCTGAAAAATCAAATTTTATTCCAGCGGTTTCGTATATTTCCCCCACTGATTTTGAATACCCTAATTTTAAAAAGTCTTTATATTTTTTTAATGTTCCAGCCTTGTCATTTATATAGTTTTTATATATTGATAGTGCTCCTAATTGACTTATCCCATATTCTATATAGTAAAATGGAACTTCAAACACATGTAGTTGTCTTAACCACGCTCGTTGCTTTTCCACTGTTATCCCTGACCAATCCACGCCAGTATTAAATCTATCCATTATCTCGCCAAACTTTTCATCTCTTTCTTCTATTGTGTGGTTTGGAGTTGTGTAGATCCAGTGTTGAAACGAGTCTATTATCATTACCCATGGAAGGATCTCAATTCCACTATATAATTGCTCTAATTTTGCTTTTCTAAGTTCATTCTCGTCAGAGTAAAATATATCCCAAAATTCCATAGTTAACATTTCCATAGTCATAGAAGCTAGCTCTGCCACTTCACTAGGAACATCACAATACTCTAATATAGCCTCATCCTTTAGAGCAAAAGAGTGCATAGCATGACCTGATTCATGCATCATTGTAACCATGTCACCCTGAGAATCTACCGCATTCATAAAAATAAATGGAGCTTTTGTCTCTGCAAGTGAACAGTTATATCCTCCTGGTGCTTTTCCCTCTCTATTTTCAAGATCAAAAAGATCTAATTCATCCATCTTTTCCAAATTTTTTCTATATTCAGGGTTTATTTTACCTAAAACAGAGTATGATTTTTCTAATAAATCCTTTCCATTTTTAAATGGTTTTAATACTGTTCCATCAGGATCAACAGACAGATCCCATGGTCTCAGTGTTTCAACACCTAATTTTTTTCTTTTTTCCTCATGGATTTCTTTCAATATTGGAACTATTATTTTTTCAACAGCATCATGAAATTTAAATAAATCCTGTGGTTTATAAGATGTTCTTCCCATCTCATCATGTTTATAATCTCTATAATTTGTATATCCTTTATTTTTAGCAATTTCTATCCTTAGTGTCTTTAGTTGTTCAAATAATTCTTCTAATTCACCATGATCTTCATTTATTCTATTTCTAATTAATTTCCACGCTTCTTCCCTTACCTCTCTATCACTATCTTTTAAAAATTTATCCATTTGAGATAGTGTATAAGTTTTTTCTTTGAATTTCACCGTCATCTTAGAAAAAATCTCACCTGATTTATTAGCGAGTTCCATCTCTTTTACTTGTAAAGGTATATTTTTTTCTTCGAACATCTCTATGTCTATCGACAGTATCTTTTTATAGTTTTCATACCTTTCTTCTGGCAGTTCATTAAAAAAAGGTGTTCCATATATTTTTTCTCTAATTTTAGAAGCTATAGGTTCAGATATAGCTACAACCTCTTCATAAAATTCATTAAATTCTTTACTATACTTTTCTTCTGTTGCAAATCTCGTCATTAAGATATATTTTCGCCCTTCTAATTCATCTACTATCATCATAATTTCACTAAATTTTTCTATAAAACTTTCTAATTCATCTACAGAGTTTATCTCTTCAGCTATCAGTTCTTCTAAAATTTTATTTATATTCCCTTTATCCACTACTAATGATTCATTATAATATTTTCTCATTATTTCCTCCCATAGTATTTAAGTCCTTAATTTTAAAGGTATCTTCTATGATAAGTCTATAACACAATACAGAAATAATAAAGGTGTATTTTAAAGGAATATACATTAATATTCTTACTTTCTTCCTTTTAAGTAGGGAACTAAAAATAAAACAGCTATAATCATTATATTTAAACTACTCATTGCGGCACTCTCTAAAAATAATTTATTTGTATATAAGCTATAGTTTACTACTGATGATAGTGGAAAACTTCTACCTAGTTGCATAGTATAAATAATGGTAAACTCTGCATAAATTACTGCAAATATTTGTAGATAAGTATTTATAAATACTTCCTTTAGCATTGGAAACTCTACATAGACAAACCTTTGAAATTTAGTTGTACCGTCTATGTCACTAGCCTCTAATATCTCTTTAGGAAACTTCTTTATATATTGATACATAAATGAATACGCAATAGGGACTGTAGTTAGAAAAAAACCTCCAATTAGAAGTATTATATACGGAACATCATAAACTATATTTGTATAAACCAAGGTTATTGCCAAAAATCCACTAGATATTCCAAAAGTTGAAAATATTATGTAAGTAGTAGTTTTTTTTGAGTTTTTGAGGAGTAAATAAGTAAATATAATTACTATAAATGCAGTACTCATAGATATAAGACTCGAATTAATTATAGATTGTATAACAGGATATTTTTTGTTAAATGTAGGAGTTAGTATCCTAAAAAAAGCATCTAAAGAAAACTTTTTTTCATAGTAGTTATAAAATGAAAATACAAGGTTAACTCCTACAATCCCTAATTCAAAAACAATAAATAATAAACTATAAATTATTGTAACTTTTGACAATTTCCCACTCTTCTTTTCTTCTTTTAGTTCATATCCTTCTATCTTTTCTCCTATTATATTTACTAAAGTTAATATGATAAATTGAATTATTCCCAAAGCAAACACCCTAGAAAAATCACCACTTCCCATAAGGGAGTTGACTATTTCAACCTCTAATGTCGAATATTTTAATCCTCCAAGAGATAAAACAATCCCAAAAGATGTAAAAGAATAGACGAATACCATAAAAAACGCTCTAAATATTTGAGGCAATATTAAAGGTAGTATTATTTTTGTAAATGTTTTATATTTTGTAGCTCCACAGACTCTACCTGCTTCTAATACTTCGTTAGGAACACTTTTCATTCCCATAGATATATACTTTACAAATATAGGAGCATTATAAAATACATTGGCTACTAATATAGCTTTTAAACTATATAAGATCCCTAGTTCCTTTATATAAGGTAGATTAAATACCAATGAAAAAGTGATCATAGTGGATATTACTGGGAAGAAAAACGGGATAAATATTGTACTTTCTATTAGAGCCCCTATTTTATCTTTTTTATAAGTTAAGTATATTGCAGGTAATATTGCTACTAAAAACGCTATTACCGATGTTAATATCCCTTGTTTAAATGACTCTAATACCAAATCAAGTGTTTCTCTGTCGAGAACAGCTACTAAATCTTCTAAATGAAAAAAGTCCCTCCCAAATATATAGAGAGGAATTAGCCATAATATCATATACACAACATTTAAACTTTTACTTTTTCGCATTTTTTATCCTTATTTTGTTTATTTTTTTAGTAATCTAATCAATTCTTTTTTATATTCTTCTACTTTCTCCAAATCATTTTTATCTACTTTAACTATCTTTTTAGAAGTTGGGACTCTATTATATTCTATTCCTAACTTTATATTTGTTACAGGAAGCATATAGTTTTTTTCGACCATAGCTAGTTGAAATCTATCTTCTAGTATATAGTCCATAAATAGCTTAGCTCCTTCTTTTATCTCTTTTTTATTAACTATAGCTGCACCTTGAGTATAGATATATCCTCCTTCACTTGGAATAATACTCTTATATGAACTTTTTTCATCAAAATATAGATCGCTAGTGGCATAACCTACCATCATAGGAGCTTCATTAGTTGTGAATTTTGCCCATCCTTCACTCCACCCTGGAGCTACAGTTTTAATTGCAGGTTTTAATTCCTTCCAAAAATCCAACCAGTTTTCTCCGTAGATTGCTATTGTCCACATCATAAATTCTTGACCAGTAAATGAGTTGGGATCTAAAGTTATTAATTTACCCTTCATTTTTTTTATATCTTCAAAAGAAGTCGGCATCTTTTCTACAGTATCTTTATTGATGTTTATTGCTAATGAACCATAATCAAACGGTGTTGCATACCATTCTTCATCAATTATATAATTCTTACTCACTATCCTATCTGATGTTTTAGGTTTATAACTCTTTAGCCACTTATTTTTCTTAGCTTCTAAAACATTTACTTTAGATAGCCCTAATACTACATCTGCTTTTGGTCTTCTACTCTCTAACTTTAATCTTGCAGGTATCCCTTTTATTCCTATAAATTCTACTTCTACACCTGTTTTATTTTTAAAATCTTCCCCTAATTCCTCTTGTAAAAAAGTCATTGAACTCGGTACATAGACCAATATTTTTTCTTTTGAAAAACTCGTTATTCCCATGACTAACATTACCACCAACAATACCATTCTTTTCATAATTATCCCCCTTTTTCACAGAAACTAATTAACAAAAGAAAGACTCCCTAAAAAAGGAAGTCTTTAAATATTATTTAATATATAGGAATTTTTCTCCTAATTCTTAAAAATATAAAAATTTTCCTCCGCTAGCATTATCTAGATCAGGTTAACAGTCGAGACTATAACATCTCCTCTCAGCATAAAGCTCCTGCAATATTTATAATTCATCATAACAAAATTTATTTATTTTTACAATCTTTTAATTTTCACTACCTAAATATAGATATACCAAATTATCCTTTAGCATATGATATTTTATTGATATTTATTAAAGTTTTCTTCAATTTTATTTTTTACTATATTATGAATATTCTTTAATTCTACTTTATCGTAATCATTGGTATCTATTACTTTTCCTATGATTAATTTTACTTTTTTATTTCTATACATCTTTACGCAACCTTTTTTCTGAATATCATATGTTCCCTTTAGAGTTATGGGTACTATTTTAGCTTTTGCATCTACCGCTATTTTAAATCCACCATTTTTAAACTCTCCTAATTTCCCATCTTCTGACCTTGTTCCCTCGGGGAAAACAAGAATAGGATATCCCTCTTTTACTATTTTTACAGCTTCTCTTATTGCTTTTATTCCCTCTCTAGGGTTTTTACGATCTACAAATACCGATCTTGTCAGAGGAGTCCATTTCCCAAAAAACGGCCATGTTTCCATTTCTTTTTTTGCCAAAAAACCAGGGACTATAGGAAAATACCCTTGAATTGCAGGGATATCCATATTACTTTGGTGATTAGATATTAAAACTACTGCTTCATTAGAAGTTAATTTTTTATAATCCGATTCATCTTCATAGATAACTTCTACTTTTGCACCTGTTCTATCTATTATTCCCTTTCCAAACCCTCTAAATAAACTTCTACCAAATAAAAATTTTTCCCTACTGTCTTCCATTTTTTCCAATCTTCTTTTATGTAAAATTGTTATCTTTGAAAAATATAAAAATCCAAATACAGCTACTCTAATTAATGTCATAAATCCCCCTTTATATTATTACACCTGTTATTTTAACATTTTGTTTTTCTTATGTCAAAGAAATTAATAAAAATTTAATCCCTAAAATTCTTAATTTCTCTTATTTTTGTAGAATATTTTTTTAATTCACCCCTTTAAAAAAATGTGAAAAAAAAGTATAATGTTAAGTATAAAATAGAGTATTAGTTTTTACTAACAGTCATTATATTGGAGGTCAATATGAATAAATTTAATGAAAAGAAAATATTAGTAATAAATACAGGTGGAACTATAGGAATGATTCACACTGAAAGAGGAAATCCTATGAGTCCTTTAAAACCAGCAAAAGATTGGAGTGAAATTACTTCTAACTATCCCCTACTTGAAAATTTTGATACAGGATATATTCAAGTTAAGGAGCTCATCGATTCGTCTGATATGAATCAAAAAGT
>JAGLEA010000100.1 GCA_023145315.1 Psychrilyobacter sp. | reverse complement strand
TTTATGCTCAAAAATTTGAGTAAACCAGTTATTTTAACTGGCTCACAAGTTCCATTAGAAAACCCTAGAAGTGATGCACTACAAAACTTGGTTACTGCTATCCAAATTGCTGGACACGATCTTTATGATATCCCGTTAGTTCCAGAAGTATGTGTCTTTTTTAGAGATAACCTTCTTCGTGGAAATCGTGCTAGAAAATCTGATGCTAGTAATTACTTTGGTTTCTCTTCACCTAATTTTTCTAAGTTGGGAATTGCAGGTTCAGATATTCAAATTAATAAAGCTAGAATAAGAAAATCTTCTCAAGAAAAATTTAAAGTTGATTATTCTATGGATGGAAATGTCTTAATTTTTGATATCTTTCCAGGATTTAATCCTCAAATTTTAAGACAAATTTTTACAGATCATTCTATAAAGGGACTTATTTTAAAAACATATGGGAGTGGTAACGCTCCTACAACAGAAGAGTTTATCAAAGTTATTCATGACATAATAGAACAAGGTGTTAGTGTAGTCAATATAACACAGTGCCCCACAGGAATGGTAAAAATGGGACTATATGAGGCAAGTACACGATTACTAGATGAAGGGGTTATTAGTGGTACCGACCTTACTTTAGAAGCTGCTATTACAAAATTAATGTCATTAATCGGTAGAGGTCTTTCACATGAAGAAATTAAGAAAAATATGCTTCGATCTAATTGTGGTGAACAAAGTATAGGTATTCTTTCTTTTGAATTAACTAGTCAAAAAGAAGAAATTTTAGATACAATTATTGAACTTAACATTTCAGATGTTTTAGATGTCGAAAAGATAAAGAATACACGATTTAGAATTAGTAACTTAAAATCAAATGCTCCTATAGAACTAAGTATCACTCCTGTAGATACAGCATTATCTACATCTTTGATTTGGGAGAAAAAAATAAGTCGTAGTAATGGTTGCTATGACCTTATCACTAGTTTTAATCACGGAAGTAAGGATATTCTAAATAAAGGAAATATGATTTATTTCCGTATAAAGAGTACAACAGTTATTTCGTGGGATAAGATTACCTTTGAAATATTTTTAGATGAATATTAAAAAACTTGATTTTAATTGAATAAATCTATAATTTCTATTATACTTTAATATAAGTATAAACAAACGGAGGAAAATTATGAGTTGGTTTACTGGGTAAGATAAATTAGAGATAGATAATTTAAACACTAGGATTTCTGAATTAGAAGAGGATAACGAGAAACTGAGATCTTTAGAAGCTGATTTAAGGCGTGTAGTTGAAGAAAAAAACACAGAAATTAAAAAAGTAGCTACTTCCCCTCATGACAAACAATTAGGAATAGTTACTCAAGCATTTGATAAATTAACAGGTGAAAATACTAAATTAAAATTAGAAGTTGTAGAATTAAAAGAAACTATTGGCATACTAAACAAAGCAAAAGAGGATCTTTCTAAGAAGATAACAGATTTAAAACATAATAAAAATTCTGATTCATCAAAAAATAAAATTAGTTATAAAGTTCTTATAAAAAATCTTTTCTCTGATAGAAAACACGATGAATTTAGAAAATTATGTAAAGTAAAAAACCTTATATATGTTTCTCAACTAGATGATCTTGATTTCGACGAATTAGTGAGCCAAGGTGCCTCTAAAACTAAAACTTTAAATGCAGAACATGAATACCTTCGATTTAAAGAAGGTGATTTTACATCTGAAATCGAAAGATATATGGTTTATGGTGATAGTGTATCTAAAGTATTCTTTAGATATAGAAGTTTTGTTGAATACTTAACTAATTCTAATATTGAATATATTTCTGAATTGGATACTTTTGATTTTTCCACTTTGGACCACGATAAATTTACTGACTTACAAATTAGTAAATTAACAGAAAAATTAGCAGAATATAATACTCTAAGAAAAATAATATAATTGCATAAGAAATAATCACAGTAGATAAAGTAACTGTGATTATTTCTATATCTATATAAAATATAGCAGGAGGAATTTAGTATGAAAAAAAGTTTTGCAAGTGATAACTATAGTGGTGTTCATCCAAAAATTATGGAAAGTTTAATAAAAGCAAATAATGGTCACGAGTCACCATATGGTGGCGATACCTATACAGCATTAGCTAAAGAAAAATTTAATGAAATCTTTGGCCCTGTTGAAACTCTATTTGTATATAATGGAACAGCTTCTAATGTATTTGCTTTGGATATTCTAAAAGAGATAGGAAGTGCTGTTCTATGTCCTTCTACAGCTCATATTTATACTGATGAAACCGGAGCATTAGCTAAGATAACAGGGATGCAAATGCTAACTGTGCCAAGTCAAGATGGAAAATTAGATTTAGAGGAAGCAAAAAAATATTTACAGTTTAAAGATACCTTCCATAGAGCTAGCCCTAATATTATTTCTATTAGTCAAGCCACTGAAAATGGAACTATCTACACACTAGATGAAATAAAAGAAATCTCAAATTTTGCAAAAGAACATAAGATGTACCTTCATATGGACGGTGCTAGAATATCAAATGCTGTTGTTGCTTTAGGTTGTTCATTAGAAGAGATGACTAGAGGATGTGGAGTAGATATTCTATCGTTTGGGGCTACTAAAAACGGAATTATGTTTGGTGAAGCAGTAGTTATCTTTGATGAAAAATTAAAAAATAGAGTAGGAGAATTTGAATACCTTAGAAAGCAGAATTTACAAGTTTTATCTAAAATGAGATTTGTTGCTGCTCAATATATTACTCTATTCGAAGAAAACATTTGGTACGAGAATGCAAAAAACGGAAATGATATGGCTAAATATTTAGAGGAACAACTCCTAAATATTAATATTAAAGTTACTAATGAAGTTTTAGGTAATACTGTATTTGCCATCTTACCTGAAAAAATCATTGAACAACTTCAAGATTTTTGTTATTTCTATGTATGGGATCCTACTATTTCAGAAGTTCGATTTGTCATGTCCTTTGATATAGTAAAAAAAGATGTTGATAATTTCATTACTAAAATTAAAGAATTGATCTCTCTGTAAGCAAAAATATAAATAAATTTGGAAGCTAAAAAAGAGAGTAAAACTTTTTAAGTTTTACTCTCTTTTTTATAATTTTCTATAACTCTTTTTCTAAAGAATCTTTATTCTTTTCTTTAGTATTTACAAATTTATACAGATTAGCAAGAACATAATATAACCCTAGTGGAAATAATGCATACTTAGCAAAATATAAAATTAGAAGAGCTAGTGGTAAAACAAGCTTATCAGGTATAAAAGCAAATGTTTTTTGTGGTATTTGAAACGGTATAGTACTAATCATAAGAAATCCTGATCCTATAGCTATAATCGTTAAAAACATAGGATCAATATGATACCCTATTACTTTTACAAACAATATATATGATACAACTAAGTTAGCTGCATTAGGAATTGGCATTCCTGAAAAATCATCTTTACTGCTACTTGCAGTTGTTACAACATTGAACTTTACAAGTCGAACTATACCTCCAAGGACATAGATAAACGACACTGGAATAATCAACTCATGTGGAAAATTATGAACTGAAGGGATTACTTTAGATGTAAGTATAGAATATATAAGGATTCCTGGAGCTAACCCAAATGAGATTGCATCGCAAAAAGAATCAAATTCTTTCCCAAATTCACTAAAAGCATTTAATTTTCTTGCAGCATACCCATCTAACGCATCAAAGATCATAGCAGCTAGTATTAGTAGTGCAGCAAAATCAAATCTTCCCTTTATAGACATTGTAATACTAACAAAACCTAAAAACATATTAGCAGCAGTAATAGCATTAGGTACTAGATATTTCTTTTCGACATTATTCATAATGTGCCTCCTGTTATTTTAAAACATAATATTTTAATTGATTTTAACATATTTTTAATATAAAATCAATTAAGTGGCTTTTTATTGAGATAAAACGGAGGCGTAATTGTGGATAAAAAAAAGTTTGAAAACCATTTTATAGGTTTAGAAAATGATTTAATCTATAAAATTTTTGACAGGATAGAATTGTGTAAAAAATTAGAAAACATAGTCTATATAGATTTTTTTGTACCTCCTAATATTTGGTCAAAATTAATTGACATAGAGAATGAGCTTGGTGTAATCATAGAGGAACTTGCTCTTACATCGGAAAGTGAAAAAAAGATGTTAGCTTTTAGAAGTTACTATGCTCAAGAGAATACCGCTTTCCCTGTAAAATTTATCAAAATAGAAGGAAATAATAAATTTTTTCAATTAGAACATCGACACTTTCTAGCTGGTATTCTTAGTACTGGTATAAAAAGAGAAAAGTTAGGAGATATTATAGTTAGTGATGGAATCGGATACACAGTTATAGATGATAAACTTTATGATTTCTTACAAGATCATCTATTAACAATAGGAAAATCGAAAATTAAAATTACTGATGTTGATCGAAAAAAAATACCATCTCCACAGTTTTTATTATTAAATCATATTTTATCCTCTATGAGACTAGATGTAGTCGTAGCAAAACTAATCAATAGCTCAAGAAGTGAAGCATTAAAATTAATAAATGGTTCCTTAATTACGGTAAACTATGGTATAAAAACAGATAAATCTTTTCTAATTTCAAATGGAGATATAATCACTATAAGAAAATATGGAAAATTTAAATTCGAAAAGAGTAACGGTGAGACAAAAAAAGATAAGCTAAAAGGGTTATTTAAAAAATATATCTAAATTACTAGGAGGGTCAAATGAAAATGGGTTTTAAAATTTTGAAAATTATTTTAATATTAATCGTTTTAATATTTATATTCTTATATTTTACAAGGAATATCATTATAGAAAAAGTGGGAGAAAAGATAGGAACTTCAGAGTATGGTGCTAAAATTGATATCGATAGTGTCAACTACGATGTTTTTCATAGTAAAATTAGCTTTGAAAGGGTCCAGGTAACTGATAAGGAACAAACAATGAAAAATATTATGGATATAAAAAAAATATCTATCGATTTTCAATATCTTCCCCTTCTAAAAAAACTAGTAGTAGTAGATGATATAGATATAAATTTGATAGAATTTTATACTAAGCGTGATATAGATGGTAAGGTTCATACTAATCTTCCTGTAGAATTACCTAAAAATGAAGAAAAAAAGAAAAAAGTAATAACAAAGCCTAAAATTTTTGCAAGTGAAAAATTAACTTATAAAAATTTGAGTTTAAATATAAAAAATAAGGAATATGAAAAGGCATTAGATACTCTGGACCTTAAAATAGTAAAGGAATATAATACTGAAAGTGAAAAAGTGAAAGATATATATACATATTGGGAAAACAAGATGAAAGCTAGAGAGTATAAAGATAAAATTAAAAATTTAAATGAAAAATATAAGATATTAGAAAATACAATTAAGACAGAAAAAGATCCAATAAAACTAGCGAATGAAATAGAACAAGTAAAAAAGATGATTACAGATATAGACAAAATAATAGAACAAGGGAAAAACGACAAAGTAGAATTTAAAAGAGATTTAGAGAAGTTAGTCCATGTTAAAAATAAAGCTTTTTCATTTTTGACATTTGAAGACCCATTTAAAAATATCATAGGTTGGGATAACGAGCTCCTAAAAACTAATGTTAATCTTGTATTAAATGAAATATTAGGGAAATATATAAAGAAAAATATAGACTATGCTGCTATATTAACTGGTGAAAATAAGGCTGCTGAGAAAACTGAGCTACCAATTGATTTTTATATTAAAAAAATTAATTTAGGAGTTAAATATAACGATTATTTAGCAAGTGGTGGATTAGAAGAGATTGCCTCTAAAGTCGAATTAACTAGCAAACCTATGAAAATATATCTGAAAGGCGAGAATAATGAAATTCACGGTGAAATAATAGGGAGTTATAATAGACAATCGAATAATGGAAACTTCCATGTTTCTATAGCAGGTCTTAAAATTGATACAAATATAGGAGAGGAAAATAAATATTTAAAAGCATTAGAAGGAAGCGAACTTGTTATCTCTCACAATACAAGATATGAAAATAAAAACCTTTTTATTCAGGGAAATATTATTTTGAAAAACCTGAAATTTGATATCAAAGAATTAAAAATAGATGAAGTGATAAAAAAAGAATTAACCCTAGGATTAAAGAAAGTAGATGAAATTAATGTGATGTACAAATATAATCAAAATGATGGTAAAATATCTATAAAAACTAACATTAATAAGCTAATATCTGATATAATAGGAGATGTTTTAAATAAAAATATCGAAAAATATAAAAAAATAGCAAAGGAGCAACTAGATAAAAATATTGCTATCTACAGTAAAAAATTAAACAAAGAAATTAGTCAATTAAAGGATTTAGAATTTATTTCTAATAGTGATATCAAGAGCCTCGAAGAATTAGAGGAAAAAATCAAAGACTTGAAAAACCCACAAAAAAAAATTGATGACGGGAAAAAAATTATAGAAGATAAGATGAATTCTTTAAAAATTGAAGACTTAGAAGATCCTAAAAGTATTTTAAAGGATCTAGAAAATTCATTGAAAAAATTATTTTAAAAGTAGGTGAAAAGATGATAAAAGAAAGAGAGTTACAGCAATTAATAGATACATTAGAAGGATATCTACACCAAAAAAACAAAAATGAAATCCACTATTCAGTTCTTTCAAAAATATTTAAACGATTAAGAAGGTTAGATGAAGAAAGATTTTCTGAGTATCTACAAAGAATGCCAACTAGTATATTAGGAGATATATTAGAGACATTCAACGAAAAACTTTTAGAAGAATCTTTAGATATTCTTAGTCTAGCAAAAATAATAGGTACAATAAAAAAGATGGATTCAGATGATGCAACAGATTTAATGCTCGATATTGAGGAATTAAATAGTGAATTCGCTGCTAATATTCTTGCAGGATTAGACAATAAAGAGCAAGAGGAAATACAGAGATTAAAAGGTTACCACGAAGATGAAGCTGGTGCTTATATGCAAACAGAGTTTTTCTCTGCACATCACGATGAAACTGTGAGAGAAACTATAGAAAATTTGAGGAAACTAAAATATACTGAGGAAATTGAAAACGTAAGTAGTGTGTTCATTTTAGGAGATTACAACAATTTAGTCGCAACTGTACAATTAGAAGACATGCTATTATTCGACTTTGACAAATCTTTTAAAGAGGTAATAAGTAAAAGACCTGAAAAATATAAACCTAGATATGCTAATGATAAGGAAGATATAGAGAAAGTTGCCTTAGAATTTCAAGAGTATGATCTCCAAGTATTACCAGTAATAGATAGTGATAACTACCTTGTCGGTAGGATCACAGCAGACGATATCTATGATATCTTACAAGAAATGGCAACAGAACAAATCTATAAGATGGCTGGGGTAGATGAAGAAACAGAGACAGAAAAAAATATAATAGAAGTAGTTAAAAAACGTGGAAACTGGTTATTTATAAATTTGGGGACTGCTATATTAGCCTCCCTTGTAATTGCCCAATTTGAAGGGACTATATCAGCACTGCCAATTCTTGCTGTTCTTATGCCTATAGTTGCTTCTATGGGTGGAAATGCAGGAACTCAAACTTTAGCAGTCATGGTAAGACAGCTAGCTCTTGGTGAAATAGATGAAAGTAACTGGAGTGAACATATGAAAAAGGAGTTAATCGTAGCTTTTTTTAATGGAATAGTTTTTGCTATATTTATAGGTGGTATTACTTTTGTTTGGAAACACGATCTTCAAATGTCTATTGTTATAGGTGTTGCAATGATTATAAATTTAATAGTTGCAGGTGTTGCAGGGGGATTAATTCCAATATTATTAAAAAAATTAAATATAGACCCTGCTGTTGGAAGCTCAGTTATATTAACTACACTTACAGATGTAATAGGATTCTTTGCATTTTTAGGTCTAGCAAAAGTTTTTATTTTAGGATAACTTTAAAATATAGAACACCTCCTAATTATTATTATAATAGATGGGAGTACAAATAAAAATTTAGGAGTAATTAATGAAGATCAATAAAAAAATAATATACACGCTTATATTATCACTACTTTTAGTATCATGCTCAACGAGTAAAATACATACAGTTAAAAGAGGTGATACACTGTCAAAAATTTCTAAAAATTCAGGTGTTTCAGTAGAGAAGTTAAAGGAATATAATCATTTAGATGGTAATACTATATACCCTAACCAAAAAATTTATTTGAAAAACCAATCAGTAAGTAGTAAAACAACTAGTAGAAGTAAGGGAAGTTTTCATACCGTTCGATCTGGAGATACACTATATTTAATCTCAAAAAAATATGATGTTAGCATTACAAATATTAAAAAAATCAATAAATTAACTGATAATACTATACATGTAGGTAATAAAATATACTTGGGAAAAACAGTAAGTAAGGATAATGTCAACTATACTCCTACTTCTAGTGTAACTTATACTAAATCTACCCACTCTAATAAATCAACCAAACCTGTATTAAAAAACTTTAGAGAGCCTCTTAAATCTATGAAGGTTAATAGTCCATATGGATATAGAAATCATCCTGTATTGGGAAGAAAAATATTACATGCTGGTGTAGACCTTCATGCAGCAATGAATACAGCTGTTTACTCTAGTTATACTGGGACAGTAACATTTGCTGGTTGGCAAAATGGATATGGAAAAATTATCATCATTAATCATGGAAATAATTACGAAACTAGATATTCACATCTAAATCGAATTTTAATAAAAAAAGGTCAAAGAATAGCAACAGGTCAAGTAATAGGTAAATCTGGAAAAACTGGTAGAGTTACAGGACCACATCTACATTTTGAAATTAGATTTAATGGTAAACCAACGGATCCTATGAAGGTTTTTTAAAATTTGAGCCAATAAAAAAGATGCATGAATTTATATATTTCACGCATCTTTTTTATTATTCTGCTAACTTATAAATATTAAGAACATCTTCTTGGGATAGTTTCATAAAACTTCCTACACTTCCATTCTCTGTAGCTTTAGAAGCCATCTCCTCAAATCTGTCACTATTGATATTAGCCTGAGATAACCTTGTTGGCATATCAATCGATGTAAAGAACTCCTCCATTTTTTTTATTCCTTCTAGAATAGTAGATTCAGGATCATTAAAATTCATCTCAACATTCCATACTCTTACAGCAAATTGGATAAATCTATCCATATTTGATTTATAAACATATTTCATCCATGCTGGAAATATGATAGCTAACCCTGCTCCATGAGTTAGGTCATATAGTCCACTTAATTCATGCTCAATCACATGAGAAGCCCAGTCAGATTGTCTACCCATATCTAGTAATCCATTATGGGCTATTGTAGAAGAAATCATGATTTCAGCCCGTGAGTTATAGTCTTCAGGAAAGTCTATAGCTTTAGAAGTATTAGAAATAACAGTCTTAAGTACTCCTTCAGAAAGTCTATCAGTAAGTTCTACGTGAGTTTCATTAGTAAAATATCTTTCCATGACATGTGCCATAATATCAACAGCACCTGCAGCAGTTTGATAACTAGGTAGTGTATAAGTTACTTCAGGGTTCATAATTGCAAATTTTGGTCTCATAAAGTTACCACCAAAAGATTTTTTGTACCAACCATCTTCATTTGTAATTACAGTTCCACTACTAGACTCACTACCGGCAGCTGGAATAGTTAACACAACTCCTAAAGGAATCGTGTCACCAACTCTTCCCTTTCCATCAAATAGATCCCATACATCTCCTACATATTTTACACCAGCACCTATTGCTTTTCCAGAATCTATTGCACTTCCTCCTCCTACAACTAGGATAAAGTCAATATTTTCTTTCCTACAAATCTCGATCCCCTCTCTCACTAGAGATATTCTCGGATTTGGTAATACTCCTCCTAGCTCAAATATTTCTATATTTTCAGCTTTTAAACTAGTAATAACTTTGTCGTATAATCCATATTTTTTCAAACTAGTTCCACCATAATGAAGTAAAACTTTTGTCCCATATTTAGCCACATTTTT
>JAGLEA010000010.1 GCA_023145315.1 Psychrilyobacter sp. | reverse complement strand
AGGAGGAGTAGGGCTAAACCTAACTGCTGCTGATAAGATATTTATCTATGATCCATGGTGGAATAAGACGGCAGAGGATCAAGCTGTAGATAGAAGTTACCGAATGGGGCAAGATAGAACGGTTTTTTCGTATAAGCTAATAACCAAGGGGACTATAGAAGAAAAAATGTTGAGTCTACAGATGGAAAAAAATAAATTATTTAATAGCTTAATTACTACTGATACAGTAGCCGTAAAAAGCTTGAGTGAATCAGACATAAAATATATGTTAGGAGTATAAATATGGGGATAAGTAGAGAGAAATTTAAAAATTCAATTTTAAACTTTTATACAAAAGAAGGATTATATAGTCTATTTAATAAATACTTTGTTAATTGGATAGCAGATGGACATATAGGGTTACACTTAGATATATTTGAAGTATCTATGGTATCCGAGACAACAATAAAATCATTTTTTACAGATTTATTAGAAGAGGCTTTTTACAAAAAAGAAACTTTTAGAGCTATATTTGAAACCTTAGATAAAGATGTTCAAGAGATTTTTAGTACTATTGTTTGGGAAGGGAAATATAAGTTAGAAGGGGATATAAAAAAAGAGATATTTGATGATGAATATGCTTATGAAACAAGCGAAAATTTAAAAGAAAAATACAAATTTTTTCACTTTAAGAAAAATAAAATTGATAAAACAGATCCTGGGTACTTGTATATAGATAATGACATTGTCAGAAAAATCCGACTTCATTTTCCAAAAAAAGTGAAAGATTATTTTATTCATCCAATAGAAAATCCAATATATACATATAAACATAGCTCAGAAAAAGAGATAACAAAAAAATATGAGCTTTATTACGATTTTTATAGTCAAGGAAATATAAGACTTTCAACAAGTTTGAAACTTCTAAAAGAGAGTAAGAAGGATATGCAAAAATATTGTGATATTTCGGAATTTTATCATGAAAACAAGGATTTAGATTATTTGAAAACAGAAACAATAGGACTACTATTTTATATAATTAAAGAGGAGTACTTGATATCTAAAAACTTTAAGCTAGACAAATTTAAATATATTGTAAATGAGTTTCTTAGCGGTAAACTTATAAAAGATGAAGGATATGAGTATACTACAAAATACCTTAACTATTTAAAGGGTGTAAAAAATATAAAGAAAAGTGAAAACTTAACTAGATCACTAGAAACAATAGTGAAACTAATAAAAGAATTCCCTTCAGAAAAAATAATAAGTGTAAAAAATATTACAAATTATTTAATATATAGAGATGAATTTTTAGAAATACTAGAGCTTAAAGATGTTTATGATTATGTCTATATAAATGAGTCAAACTATGGGAGAACGAGGATTACAGAATATGAAGAATATCAAAAATATATTCTTGAACCATTTATTAAATCAATCTTATTTATTCTAGGGAGTTTAGGAGTATTTAAACTCTACTACGATCTTCCAAGTGGGAATAACGGTTTATATCTAAAGAATAAATATCTATCAAAATATGATGGATTAAAGTATGTAGAACTTACAAAATTAGGTGAATACTTACTAGATAAAACTGATAGTTATACTTTTGAAGAAAATATAGAAGATGCTGAATTAGTTTATGATGAAGAGTTACTTCATGTTACCATTGTAGGGTCTGCACCTATGTTATCTATGTTCTTGGAAAAAATAACTGTAAAAATTGGTGAAAATAAATATAAGATGGATAAGGGTAGATTTTTACGTGGAATTACCACTAAAATAGAGTTAGAAGAAAGGATAAAAGAATTTAAAGGCAAATTTTATAAGAATTTACCAGAAGTATGGAATGAATTTTTTGAAGAATTCAAACTAAATATGAATTTTTTAAATGAAGAATCTGAAATAATAGTTTTTAAAGTTAAGCAAGATAAGGAGTTTTTTAAGATATTAGCGACTGATGTTCAACTTAAACCTTTAATTTTAAAAGCCGAAGATTTTTATATACTAATAAAAAAAGAAAATGTTGAGAAAGTAAGAGCGATATTGTTAAAATATGGATATTTTAATGATATACAAGTCTAAATACTAATCAAATTAGAAGAGTTCTCCTGAATGGGGACTCTTTTTTTGTACTCAAAAGAGAATTATGACGAAATGGATGGGACTATTGGGTATATGACGATGAAATACCTAAATTGCAATATCAAGCCGAA
>JAGLEA010000001.1 GCA_023145315.1 Psychrilyobacter sp. | reverse complement strand
AACAAGTGTTTATTATGTATATGAACAGAAATAAAATTAGAAAATTATAACTTGTGATATACTGTAAGTAGAAAAACAAAGGGAGGTAAAAATGAATAAAAATATAAGGTTAGAAGAATATGCAGAATTAATATTAGGAGCAGGTATTAATATCCAAAAAGGGCAAAAATTATTTATCAATACACCTATGCATGCTATTGAGTTTATAAGAATGATAACAAAAAAAGCTTTTGAAATGGGAGCATCAGATGTTCTATATAATTGGAGTGACGATATAATAACTCAAACAAGATATAAAAATATAGATATAAAAGATTTAGAAAAATTTCCTAATTGGAAGGTAGAACAAATGGAAGGGTTAGCAAATGAAGGAGCAGCTTTTTTAAGTATAACGTCTCCAGATCCAGAATTATTAAAAGATATTGATCCTAAAAAAATAGCCACAGCATCAAAAGCGGGATCGATAGGTTTAAAAAATTATAGAGATAAAGTTATGAATGATGAAAATTCATGGTGTGTTGTTGCAGTGCCTTCAGAGAAATGGGCTTCTAAAGTATACCCTAATAAAAATAAAGATGAATCTATGGGATTATTATGGGAAGCAATTTTAGATATGTCTAGAGTAGAATTAGGTAGATCAATTAAAAATTGGGACAATCACGATAAAAATCTTAAATCAAAAGTAGAAGTTTTAAATTCAAAAAAATTCAAAAAAATTCATTATAAAGCTGAGGGAACTGATCTATATGTAGAGATGTCTCCTAAACAAATTTGGATAGCAGGGGCAGGAGAAACAAAAGGAGGAGTTAAATTTTCTCCTAATATTCCAACTGAGGAAGTATTCTCTATGCCTAGAAAATATGGTGTAAATGGAACTTTGTCTAGTACAATGCCTCTAAACTATGGAGGGAATTTAATAGAAGACTTTAAATTAACATTTAAAGATGGTAAAGTTATAGAATTTACAGCAGAAAAAGGATATGAAACTTTAAAAGCTTTATTAGAAACAGATGAAGGTGCAAAATATTTAGGTGAAATAGCTTTAGTTCCAGATGATTCACCAATATCAAATACAAATACAATTTTTTATAACACATTATTTGATGAAAATGCTTCGTGTCACTTTGCTTTTGGAGCAGCATATAAAAGCTGTATAGAGGGTGGATCAGTAATGACAGCCAAGGAATTAGATGAGAGTGGTGTTAACGACAGTTTAGTACACGTTGATTTTATGGTTGGATCAAAAACATTATCTATAGATGGAATTGATGAAGATGGAAACAGAACGCCGATATTTATTGATGGAAATTGGGCACTATAGGAGAAAGCAGATGAATTTATCAGAATTAAACTTTTTAAAAATAGTAGTTAAAGATCATCCAACGCGGGATTTAAAATTAGAATATATTGAGAAACAAGATGCAATAGGAGTAATGGTTCTTGATGAAATTGGTGAAAAAACTTTATTAGTAGATCAATATAGACCAGGAACAAATTCACATTTATTAGAAATACCGGCTGGTATTATAGAGGATGGAGAAACGGCCCAATCAACTTTGGAAAGGGAGCTGAGGGAAGAAACTGGATATACTATAGAAGATGTTGAAGTAATTTATGAATCGGATACTCCATTAGCCTCATCTCCAGGATATACCACTGAAAAGCTATATCTATATATTGTGAAGTTAAAAGATAATAATATAAAACCTCTAGAATTAAAACTGGATGAAACTGAAGATTTGGTGACTAAATGGATAGATTTAGAAGAACTAGGTAAAATTAAAACAGATATGAAGAGTTTACTAGCTTATCATATGTATATGAACATAAATAAAAAATAAAATAATAAAAAAAGTAGCTAACGCTACTTTTTTTTGACGGAAGAATTTCTACTCATCGTCTTCCTCTTCAGAATTAAGTGTTTTATATAGTTCTTGCCTTTTTAAAAAATATTTATTATTAAATTTATTTTTTCGATCAATAAGTGTTCTAATAATAGGAAGAAGAACTCCGGCTACAATACCGGCAGAGAATCCATTATTATACAGGTTGAGTCCTCCGTGAACAACTCCAATACTTTGTACAAGCGACATGTGAAGCCAACCAGCAAGAATACCCCAGAAAGGACCGTATACCCCAGATATTGGAGCCATAGCAGTTCCAAAAAGAGCTGAGAGAACCATGATAAATCCATCAACATGAGTAGTAATACCAGCAATCCAAACTCCTAATAAAATAGGAATTATATTAATAGGATGCTTTCCAACAGCAGAAAATCCGACAATAGTAAGAATTCCAGCTAGTAGAGGACCGTTTAAAGTTTCGCCGACTAAGAATATAAAGCCTAGAGAAATAAAACCATTTATTCCCATATTAATAAATGCTAAACCATATCCAAAATTTTCTGTAAAATCAGAATTCAGTCCCGAAGATTTTAGAAGGGATTTATAGCCTTTAAAACTATTTTTATTGATATAAAAACCGACTAAAATTAAAAGTAAAAAAGTAAGTGATGTAATAATAAGTAATACAAGATGATATTTTATAGAAATTAATTTTTGAGGCTCAATATTAAAATCATAAGCTTTCAAAACTGCTACAAGAACTGCACCAATCAATCCTCCTGTAAAACCTAGATTATACAAGTTAAATCCTTCATGAAAGGAGAACATGTGCTTAGATAAAGGTGTTGCTACAAAACCAATGAGAATTCCAAGTATCATTGCTAACAAATATGAATGCTCAAATGCCTGATCACTGAAAGCCATGGCGCTAATAAATGGAGCTAAAGCACTGGTAAACATGATAGTAGGAAGAACAGTTTTAAAATCTAAGTGTTCAAATTTTGTATAAATAATACCGCCAAGATAGATCGGTAAAACATTAAAAATATTTTTTCCAAAAAAAGAAAAACCAAAAACTGTGAAAAGAGCGGCTAAAACTAAACCATTAATTTTAACTTTAAAACTTTTAAGAAGAATAAAATTAAATAGAAGTAAACTAAAAGCGTTTAAAAACGTAGCTCCGAGTCCACCAATTACTAAAAAGTCAGTAACAAGTGTTGATGGTGAAGTGACTATTTTTCTTAAGCCGTGAAATATATTAGATTTTTCTTTAAAAACGAAAAATAAAAATACTGAAAGAATTAAAATTGACAGTATAAATGTTATTTCCCTTGCTTTCTTTAGCCTACCACAACTGAACTCATCCATAAAATCCCCCTAAAAATATATCTAATCTTTACATTTAAATTAGACTATATTATACTTTATTTACAAAAAAATAAAAAGTAAAAAGTTACTTAATTAATAAACTTTTAGATAAAGGGAGAAAAATGTACTATGTATACATGTTAAACTGTAAAGACAATACAATCTATACAGGAATTACAACAGATGTAAAAAAAAGAGTAGATACACATGAAAAAGGGATTGGGGCAAAATACACTCGTGGAAGAGGTCCTTTTGTGATATTAGGTATTTGGGAAGTAGGCACTAAATCAGAAGCTTCAAAAGTTGAATATTTTATAAAAAAATTACCAAAGTTAAAAAAAATAAAAATATATAAAGATGTAGGATTTCTAGAAAAAATAATTAGTATAGAAAAAGAGATTATAGTGAAAAGACAAGATACTAAAGGTGGTAATTAATGTGTTAAGAGAAATAAAAAATGGCAAATTAATGCCATTTTTAATGTTTAAGAGTTTTACTTAAAAATTCTTTTAGTTGCGGTGTTTTAGGGTTACTAAAGATATCAATAGCTTTACCTGATTCTATAACTTTTCCAGAATCAACAAAAACAATATAGTCTGCAACATTTTTTGCAAACCCCATCTCATGAGTTACAAGAATTAAATCTTTTTTCTCTCTCTTTAACTCAAGAATACTATCTAATACCTCAGATGTAAGAGCAGGGTCTAAGGCAGATGTAGGTTCATCTAAGAGTAGAAATTGAGAATCAAGAGCTACAGCACGGGCTATAGCAACCCTCTGTTGTTGGCCACCTGAAAGTTGTGAAGGATATTTGTGTGCATGCTCTCCTAATTTAAATTTATTTAGAAGAGTTTTTGCTCTAGTAGAAGCTTTTTTCTTATTTAAATTATGCACTTTTTCAAGCGGAAGAGTTATATTTTTCATAGCGGATAGATGTGGAAAAAGATTAAATGCTTGAAAAACAACTCCAATAGTTTTTCTATAGTTATGCAACTCTTTTTCGTCCTTAGACATTTTTTTATTATTGATCGTAATCATACCATTTTCAGGAATTTCTAAACCTGCTAAAATTCTAAGTAGTGTAGATTTTCCACCACCTGAAGGTCCAATAATAACTATTGAATGAACACCTTTTACATATAAATTAAGATTATCTAAGACCACTTGATATCCAAATGATTTTTTTAAATTTGAGATATTAATTTCCATATGAAAACCTCTTTTCTAATTTTTTTGAAAGATGAGATATAGGATAAGTAAGTAAAATATATCCTATAGCTAAAACGGCATAGTTTTCGATTGGTGTAAATGTAAGAGAATCGACTTCTTGAACATTTTTTGTAAATTCATTAACTGCAATGATAGACAATAGTGAGGAATCTTTAATTAAAGACGCAAATTGACCCGCAAGAGATGGAAGGACTCTCTTTATAACTTGTGGAAATATTATATATCTATATCTTTGAAAGTTAGTAAAAGCAAGGGCTTTTGCAGATTCAATTTGAGATTTATCAATACTATCTATTCCACCACGAATGATTTCTGCAACATAAGCACCAGAAAAAGTAGCCATAATTAATACACCCATTATATATCTATTTTCAATATTTAGAGCAGTTCCTACTACATAAAAAAATAAGTAAATCTGAACAATAAGTGGTGTCCCTCTAATTATTTCTATGAAAATTTTTGTAAAAAAATGTAATGGAAGAAAGTTGCTTTTTTGTCCTATAGCTAGAAGCGTTCCTATGATCAAGCTAAATAATAATGAAAATATAGAAATAATAATAGTCATAAAAAAACCGTATAAAAATTTATATTTAAATTCAAAAAAAATAGATAGGCCTTGTGATTCGTAGTTTAGTTTATTAAAAGCATAGTTCCAAAATAAAATTCCAAGAATTAAAATGATAGTAGTGTTAATAATTTTTGCTGACATAGTAATATTAAATTTATCATCTTTTGAAAAGAAAAGGTCTTTAAAATTCATCTTAGAAGAAAAAAGGAATATTTCTTTTTTCAAATTCTTTTTTTGGCTCTGAGAGATACTTGTCAGCTAGCTTCTCAAAACTTCCATTTTTCTTATAAAATTCTATAAACTTATTTATTTTTTCTCCTAATTCTTTGTTATTTTTACCATAACCTATAGCCCAATATTGAGGAGTTTCTTCAAAACTTTCTAAGATGGGTATAGTAGTTGATTTATTTTTTTCCCAATTTTTTAAAATAGTTAACGGATCGTAGATAAAAGCGTCAACTTTTCCTTGAGTAACTTCTAAAATAGCAGCACTCTCCTTATCAAAAACTAAAATATTTGCTTTTGGAAAGACACTCATAGCAGTTACATGTCCTGAAGTTCCATTTTTGACAGCAATTTTCATACCTTTTTTATTAAGATCTAACGGATTATTGATATTGCTTTTTTTATTAGCTAGAATAGCTAAACTTGATTTAGCATATGGAATAGAAAAACCTATAGAACGACTCCGCCTTTTAGTAACACTCATAGAAGAGAGTATTATATCGATTTTGTGTGTTCTAAGAGCAGGAATAAGTCCTCCATAACTCATATTTTTGATAGTAACTTCTCTACCTAAATATTTTCCTAAATCGTTGGCTATATCGACGCTAATACCTGTAGGTGTTCCATATTTATCAGTTGTTTCAAATGGTGGATAAGCTAACTCCATTCCAACAACTAAAGGTTTTGTAGAAAAGGAAATTGTACTTAAAATAAGTAAAAATCCTACAATCATTTTTTTCATATATCCCCCTCGAATTAATTATTTCATCTGTAAAGATTAGTATTTAATAAGATTATATACTATAATTGATGTAAATGAAATATTAATTAAAGAAAAAATAATAAAGAAGAGGTATTGTTATGGTAAAAATAAAATATAGGCGAGAACAAGAGTTAATCATGAAATATAAGTGTGGGAAAATGGCTATTCCAGCAGTTCCAGGATCGGGTAAAACATTTATATTAACAGAATTAGCTGTTAAATTAGTAGAAGAATTAGATGAAAAAGAAGAAATTTTAATACTTACTTATATGAACTCGTCGGTAAATAATTTTAAACAAAGAATAACAGAACTCCTACAAAAAAAAGATATATATGGCTATCACAGAAAAATTAAAATTAAAACAATCCATAAGATGGGGTCTGATTTGATACGCGAGTATAGTGGAAAATTAGGCTTAATAGACGGATTTCAAATAATTACAGATCCTACAAAATACTATATAATGAATTCCGTTGTTGTAGAATACAGAAAAAATAATTTTAAAGCTTTAGATGTTTTTTTAGATAAAAATTTCGTAAATAATAGTAATCAAAGAAAATGGAATCAAGAAATTGTGAGTATGACATTAAAGCTTATGAGTATAATAAAGAATAATGGAATGACAGCAAAACAATTATACAGTAAGAGTAAAAAATACAGACAAGATAGTTTGCTAAGAGTTGTAGGTGAATTGTTTTATAGGTATGATTTAAAATGTAAGAAAGAAGGGTTACTGGATTACGATGATGTTTTGTACTATACTTATAAAGTATTAAAAAAATCACCTAATCTAATTGAAGAGTTGCAAAAAAATTATAAATACATATTTGAGGATGAAGCTCAAGATAGTAATTTTTTACAAAATAAAATAATGAACTTGATGTCAAATGGAAACCTGGTAAAAGTAGGAGATCCTAACCAAAGTATATTAGGGACATTCACTTCAAGTTCCCCTGAAATTTTTAAAACCTTTATACGAACTAACTATAAAGTTGAAATGTTCACAGCAGGTAGAAGTAGTAAACAGATTATCGAAATAGCAAATTATCTAGTGGATATAGTAACTAAAAAACACCCTCTAGAAAGTGTAAAAACGGCACTGCAACCTCAACTAATAAAGCCTGTTTTAGAAGAAGATTATCCGCAAAACCCAAGAATAGAGAATTATGGAGTTAAAACTATAAAAGTTATGGGATGGGAGGAGGAGAGAGAGCTTCTAATTAAAAATATAAAAGGGTTCAAAAAAAAATATCCTGAAAAGAATATAGGGATATTGTTTCCTACAAATTATAAGGTGGATGAGGTAGCTAAGATACTTAGACGTCAAAAAATAAAGTTCCAAATACTAAGTGATATTCCCGAAAGCTTGTTAGAATTGATGAATTTTTTAGGAGATTTTTTAGAGTATTTAGCAAGACCTTTTGAAAATAAGAAACTAATAAAATTAATGATTGATAATTTTTATGTAGACGAAACCGAAGAAATAATAGTAAAGATAAAGAAAAAAATAAAAAGTAATCTAATAGAAGATATTATTTACGAAAAAGAGCTTCCTGAATTAGAAAATATAGAATTAAAAAAATATAAACTACTTTTAAAAAAAGTAAGAGCAGTAATGGATGTAAACCAGAACTCACTAGAAAAAGTAATTATATTCATAGGGGATATTTTTGAAATACATGGAGAAAAAAGATTATTATTAGAAAAAATTTCATATGATGTAAAAAAAATAATGAAATATAATCCAAAATGGAGTTTATTAGAGATCGCATCAAATTTAAAGCAAACAAAAAATAGCGAATTTACATATATGGCAAAAGCGGTGGAAGAAGAGATGTTAATAGAAAAAAAAGAAATATTCAAAATAACTTTATCAAGCTATCATAAAAGTAAAGGAATGGAGTGGGATTTTGCTTATTTAGTCGGAGTGGATAACAAGACATTTCCTACTTGTTTAAAAGAAACAAACTATGGATATTCATATTATTTAAAAAAGGAATACCAATATCCACAAATTTTTGCAGAAAAAGAATTTGAGAGAGAGTTTGTAAATAGAGAAACAAAGGTAGGGATAAATCAAAAGAAAAAAGAAAAAATAGCAGAAAATATAAGACTTCTCTATGTGGGGATAACTCGAGCAAAAGAATACCTTATGATGAGTGGAAATGTAGAAAATGGTGTTTATTATTTAGGGGAATTAGAAAAATATATTGAGGGAAGAGGGGAGAAAAATTAGTTATGTCTAACAAAAAAAGGATAGATTTATGAATACAGATTTTTATTATAGTCAAAATTCTTTAGGTATATATGAATACTGTCCTAAAAAGTTTGAGTATATTTATTTGAAAAAATTATCAGGTTTGAAAGATTCCTTAGAAGTTCAAGAGAAAATAGAGCAAGGTGTTAAGTTTCACGTTTTAGCTGAAAGGTACTTTAATGGAATGGATGACTATTTTTATGTAAATAATCAAGAGTTAGAAGAATGGATGAAAGTTTTAGAAAATAACTATCTAATGGATGTAGAGTGTAGGAGCGAATATGAGATAAGACAAAATAATGATGATCTAAAATTATTAGCAAAGTATGACCTAATACTAAAGGATAAAGATATTTTAAAAATAATTGATTTTAAAACAAATGAAAAGGTTTATAAAAAGGAATTTATAGAAAAAAACATACAAACAAAAGTTTATATGTTTTTGTTGGGAGAAAATATTTTTAAAATTAATCCTGAGATTGATCTTAAAAATATAGTAATGGAATATTTTCAATTAAATTTTCCAGAAGAAAAAATTGTGATTACTTATAATAAAGAAAAACATGAAAAAGTAAAAAAAGAGATTAAAAACCTAATAAATTCAATAGAAAATAGTATTAAAGTTGGGTTTGAAAAAAGAATGGGTGAGTGTAAAAATTGTAAATTTAGGAGCACTTGTAAAAAATAAAAAAATTTTAAAAAAAAAATGAAAAAAAGACTAGACAATTTTTCGTAAACACGGTATACTTCTTCTTGTCCGTAAGGGAAAACCAAACCTTACAGACTAAAAGAATAAACGTTTTAAATGATTATGCCTGGGTGGCGGAATCGGTAG